>DASXRT010000079.1:0-10158 GCA_036506455.1 Thermoanaerobaculia bacterium | reverse complement strand
CGGCGTCGATATCCATCCGATTCGCGGCTGCGCGGTGATCGGGCGCGGCCCGGAATGCGACATTCGTGTTCGCTCCGGATCCGTCTCCCGACTCCACGCCCGGATCACCACCGGGCCGGCCGGCGCGACGATCGAAGATCTTGGCAGCAAAAACGGCACGGTCGTCGGCGGCCAGCGCATCGCGCAGCCGACACCGGTGTCGAGCGGTGACGTCATCACGCTCGGCAACGTCTCCCTGACTTTGCAACAGGACACGACACTCACCACGACGCTGCCGCCGACGTAACACAGTGCTCAGTGCTGGGTGCTCAGTGCTGGGTGCTCAGTGCTGGGTGCTCAGTGCTGAGTGCTCAGTGCTGGGTGCTCAGTGCTCAGTGCTGAGTGCTGAGTGCTGAGTGCTGAGTGCTGAGTGCTGGGTGCTGAGTGCTGAGTAGTTGACAACTCACTTCACTTTCCCGAGGCACAGTTCCGCACTGAGCACTGAGCACTGAGCACTGAGCACTGAGCACTGAGCACCGAGCACCGAGCACCCAGCACCCAGCACCCAGCACGGTCTCATTGCGAAGAGGCGAAGCGGATGCCGTCGCGCTTGATCGTGGTGAGACGCTGAATGAGCTTCATGGTGTGCGGAAAAATCTTTACCTCATCCTTCATGAACGACATGCACGTGGCCTCGTCGTGAAAGGTACGCAGCGACAGTGAGTCGCCGTATCCGTTCAGCGATGCACGGATGTCCGAGACGTGCTCGAGCTCGTGCTGCACGAACGGATAGGACGTCGTGTGGATGAAAGGCGTGGCGATGAAGCGCGACCGAAGAGTCCACTGATCGCCGGCCTGGACACACAGGCAGAAGAACTCGGTCTTTACCGTCGTGCACGCCCGTCTGCTGACGCTCTTGCAGGCGATCGACGCGGCCGATTCCGATACATAGGCTATGTGTGGCTGCCCGATCTGAACATCTGCCGCGCGCGCAACCGGAATGAGGAGGAGGATCGCAAACACCATCGCCACGTTTCGCATACTTTGAAAGACGTATGCGCGAGACGAAAGTCGTCTCAGAACCGTGAGCAAACGGTACGGGTGTGAATCAGATTCGTGACGCTAGTGTGCCCGCTGCGGTAACAACGCTTCCATCTCGGCGCGCACATCGGCCGGAAGCCGCTCCAACGCTTCGGGATGCAATCGAATGACTTCCAGCGTGCGCGCCGTATCAGCCTCGCAAACGGCGCGGCCGCGATACGTCACCGGCATCTTGCCCTTGCAGTGAATCCGGATGCGCGTGCCGTGGTACTGCGAAACACCGCGCGGCAGGCCGCGGGCGAGAAGCTGTTTCGCTCTCAGCTCATCCTGTTCGCACTGACGTCTCGCCCTCATCTCATCGAAGCGCCGGCTGCAGAAATCGACGATCTGGCGATCGTCCGTCAACGGCTCTTCCCTCCAGATCGCTTCCTCCGAGAATGGATCGATCGGTGGAGGAGCGGGCGCCAGGGTGATCTTCGGCTCGGCCGATTCGATGCGACCGATCGAAGCCTTGAGATCGGCGAGCTGTCGTTGCACTTCCTCCTCATGGGCGCGCTTTTGCCGCTCATCGCGAAGCGCCGCCGCCGAGGCGATGACTTCATCTGCTGTCTTGCCGCTGATGCGTGCGCGCACCGCTGGATCGCTGAGCAGAGGCACCTCAGTTTCTCCATCGCTCATGAGGAATTGAAGGGCGCGATCGAATTCGGCCGCGCGCGCAGTGCCGGCAGAGCGACGCACGACACGAATCGATTCGTTGGCTTTGTCGACGCTGCGGCCATCGATGCGCGCCGGAGCGCATGAAGTGAGAAGGATCACTGCCGCGCACAGAAAGCGGAGCACGCGTTTTTAGTATAAGGCGCCGCGACGGTTCGGGAGCGCTCTCCACGAACGCATCTCGGTGAGCAACGCTGTCGCGCGCGCTTCGCCGGCGTCAGCGGCGAGCTGCAACTCGCGCTCGGCATCGTCCAGAAATCCATGCTCGGCGAAGAGGATGCCGGCGGCAAGATGTCCCGCCTTCGACCACGACGAGACTTCGGCCGCCTCTTGATCTGACGCTACGCGAAATAACGCTTCCGGGCGAGGAGGTCGCGGCACAGTAATCTCTCGCAGGCCTCGACGCGCCTTCACCTGCCATGCGTAAGTACGGCCGCGCGGCAAGGGGTGCGGCGGCGGCCATGAATTGAAATCGGTCGAGCCGGTCGCCGCGATCGCGCCGGTCTCATTGTCGACAATTGTCACCGAGTACGACGTTGCGCCGCGCAATGGCGTCCATCGAAACTGCGGCCGCGCATCGACAACCGCCGTTGCCACGGGTCGCTCCAGCGAGAACGAGGCTGCATCGCCGGTTCCTCGAACGCCGCTCGAATCTCCGGCCAGAACAGCAAGAACGTCAGGCTTTTTCAGCGCGCCTGTTCTGAGAACTTCATTGACGCGCGCACGAAGCGTCGCGGGCAGTGCATCGGCCGGCGGAGGCTGAGGAACGGCGGGAGAAGAGACCGTTTGCGGCGCGAGCGGACTCCCGGCTCGGGGAAAGAGCAGAACGATCGCCGCGCCGGCGACCACGATGGCGACCGTCGCAGCGACGAGCAACCATGCGCGTTGTCCCCTCGATGTCGGCGGGACAGTGCCGCGCAGGGATTCGCGCGCGCTGCTCAGGTCCGCCAGCTCGCGGCGGCAGACCTCGCATTCTTCGGTGTGCGCTCGAACCAACTCACGATCGATGTCATCGGCCTCACCGTCGACGTAACGCTCCAGCTCCTCGTATGAGAGGTGTTCGTGCTCATCGGCCACCAACGTCACCATGTGCGCGACATTGCCGGGATTCACCAGCGCATGGCATTGGTCGCATGTTCCGATGTGACGATCGACCTCGATCAGCTCATCCGGCGGCGCGACACGCTGCCGATAGCGTGCAATCTGCTCGGGCGTCGGGTGGGTTGTGCCGGTCATTGCGCGGTGCTCCCTCCCGGCTTCTTAGCTCCTTGAATAGCAGATGGTGATTCGGGCGCGAGCTTCTGATGTTTCCGGACGGTTGCGGGTTGTTCACGACGTCGCGTCAGCCGGCGAAGACGCTCGCGAGCGAGACGGCGAAGCTTGATCACCTGCTGCGGTGAAGCGCCGATGATCCTGGCGATCGCGGCGTCGCCCAGCGGAAGCTCGTTCCACAGGGTTGCGAACTCGGCGATCGGCATCTCCATCGCGTCTGCGATGTCGGTGATGCTCGCTGTGCGCGTGTGCGGCAGAAGACTCAGGATTTCCCGGCCGTGAGTGTCGCGCAGGTTGAGCAGAAGCGCGGTGCGCTGCCGCGGCACCAGCTTGCGGATGTCATCCCACAGGTCACGGAGAGTCATGCGCAGCTCGAGCGCCGAATCCGGACCCGCTCCACGATCGACCTCGTTCGCGGCCGCCAGCTCAACCCGATGCTGTTCGAGATGGATCATACGCGCGATCGCGTCGATGACTTTGTCCAGATCGAGTGGTCGTCCCACATGTGTCAGCGTCGCCATCACCAGCCCCGCGATCTGAGCTCGATCCTCGGCAGCCGGATCGGAGCGCGCGGGCAGCTTCAATTCCTCCAGGCGATCCGCTGATGCGGGCTCCTGGCCGACCCATTCGCGCAGTCCGCACACGTGCCGGCAATCCGGAAGGCTCCAGAGGGCGAGCTTCGGATGATGACTGAAGAGATATCTGAGGTGATTCCGCAGGCGGTTTCGAGCGGGATATCGCTCGCGAAGCCGCTCGTGGCAGCAGTTGTACGCACACGTAGCGATGTAGCCGCGGAGGTCTTCGATCGTCGCAGCGGCGTCGCCGCGCAGTCCGCGCAGGCGGCGCAGGAGATGGATCAACGCCTCAGAAACGAGATCATCGGCGTCTTCGGCTGTCGCCGGGCCGCGCAACGCGGACAGGACGATCGGACGGATGATCGGCTTGGCGACTTCTTCGAGGATGCTCGTGAGATGCTGCTCGACCTCAGCGTCTGCCGTAGCGGTGAGATAGTCGCGCAGCAGCCGGTCCGCAGCATCGTCACGCATGGGGTCCACTCGGATACCGAGTGAGACCGTATCACGGACGCGTCAGTCGCCGCACGGAGACGGTCGCGGCTTCAGTCGCGCGGTACGTGGAACGGCACTTCCTCGTCGCTGGTCACGCGAGCGAACTCCCAGTCGACGGCATTGTCGCTCGGCGTCTCGTCGCGTTCGTCGTCTTCATTGCGATAGGGGCGGATGTCTTCCATGTCTGGCTCCGTTCAGAACTGCGCTGCTTCAGTCGATCCTTCGAGCGCGATCGTCGAGGCCTCGCCGTCGCTGATCACCTTCGCCACTTCGTCGAAGTAACCGGTGCCGACTTCGCGCTGATGTTTGGTTGCGGTGTAGCCGTTCTTCTCGGCGGCGAACTCCGCCTGCTGCAGGCGTGAGTACGCGGCCATGCCTTCCTCGCGGTAATGCCGCGCCAGCTCGAACATCGAGAAGTTCAAAGCGTGGAATCCGGCCAGCGTGACGAACTGGAACTTGTAGCCCATCGCCGCGAGCTCGCGCTGGAAGGTGGCGATCTGCTGCGCGTCGAGCTTCTTCGCCCAGTTGAACGAGGGAGAGCAGTTGTACGCCATCATCTTTCCGGGGAACTTCTCGTGTACGCCCTCGGCGAAGCGGCGCGCCTCGCCGATGTCGGGGGTCGATGTTTCGCACCACAGCAGATCGGCGTACGGCGCATACGACACCGCGCGGGCGATCGACATCTCCAGTCCGTTGTTGATGCGGTAGTAGCCTTCGGCCGTCCGATCGCCGGTCAGGAACTCGCGATCACGCTCGTCGACGTCGCTCGTGAGCAGATTGGCGCTGCAGGCGTCGGTGCGCGCGACGAGAATCGTCGACACGCCCATGACGTCGGCGGCTAGACGTGCCGCAGTAAGCGTGCGGATGAACGCGCTCGTCGGCACCAGCACCTTGCCGCCGAGGTGACCGCATTTTTTCTCCGATGCAAGCTGATCCTCGAAGTGGACGCCCGCGGCGCCGGCCTCGATCATCATCTTCATCAACTCGAATGCGTTGAGACTGCCGCCGAAGCCGGCTTCGGCGTCGGCGAGGATCGGCGCGAACCAGTACGTCTCGTTGCGGCCTTCGCAGTGATCGATCTGATCGGCGCGCTGCAATGCCTGATTGATCCGCTTGACGACCTGCGGAACGGAGTTCGAGGGATAAAGGCTCTGGTCGGGATACATCTGGCCGGCGAGGTTCGCGTCGGCGGCGACCTGCCATCCGCTCAGGTAAATCGCTTTCAGTCCCGCGCGCACCTGCTGAACGGCTTGATTGCCGGTCAGCGCGCCGAGCGCGGCGACGTACGGCTCGCTGTGCAGGAGCTGCCACAGGCGCTCCGCTCCCATCTCGGCGAGCGTGTACTTGATCTCGACCGTGCCGCGCAGACGCTCGACGTCCTGAGACGTGTAGTCGCGGCGGATGCCTTCCCAACGTTTGTTGTTCCAGTCGCGGACGATTTTCATGTTCGCTCCAGTTTCAAGAGTTCCTCGTAAGCGGGGATCGTCAGAAAATCAGCGAGCGTGTCGCTCAAGATGAGATCGTCGAAAATCTTCGCGGCGCGATCGAGGTTCGGTCGCGCGCCGATCGACGCGAGCTCTTCGTCGCGGATACGGCCATAGAGCTTCTCGTCGACGACGCGGCCGTCATCGAGCTTCGCGCCGTGATGGATCCACTGCCAGAGCTGCGTGCGCGAGATCTCTGCGGTGGCCGCGTCTTCCATCAGGTTGTAGAGCGGCACCGCACCCGATCCGCCGAGCCACGCCTCGAGATAAAGAACGCCGACGTTGAAGTTCTGGCGGACGCCTTTCTCGGTGACTGGGCCTTCGGGGAGTTTCAAGAGATCGTCTCGGTCTGGCGCCGCTGACTTCAGCGGCGCTACACCGATCTGATTCGGGCCCTTCATGTGCTCATCGAATACTTCTTTCGCCACAGGCACGAGTGCCGGATGCGCGACCCAGGTGCCGTCGTGACCGGCGCGCACCTCGCGCAGCTTGTCGGCCCGTACTTTGTCGAGTGCGGCTTTGTTTGCCGCATCATCGTTCTTGATCGGAATCTGTGCGGCCATCCCTCCCATCGCGTGAATGCCACGGCGATGACATGTCTCGATCAGCAGATCGACGTACGCGGCGAGAAACGCCTTGTCCATCGTGATCAGCGAGCGGTCGGGTGTGATGAAGTCGTGCCGGGCTCTGAATTTCTTGATGAACGAGAAGATGTAGTCCCAGCGGCCGCAATTGAGTCCCGAGGAGTGATCGCGCAGTTCCCAGAGGATCTCGTGCATCTCGAACGCAGCGAGAATCGTTTCGATGAGAACCGTCGCGCGGATCGTGCCGTTGGGGATGCCCAGCTCGCGTTGCGCGCGCACGAAGACGTCGTTCCACAGTCGCGCCTCGAGGTGCGACTCCATCTTCGGCAGATAGAAGTACGGACCGGTGCCGCGTGTGATCAGCTCTTTGGCGTTATGGAAGAAGAAAATCGCGAAATCGAAGAGGCTCGCCGAGACGGGATTGCCGTCGACGAGCACGTGCTTCTCGAGCAAGTGCCATCCGCGCGGTCGAACCAGCAGCGTCGCCGTCTTTTCGTTGAGTCTGTATTTCTTCTCGCCGCTCTCGAATGAGATCGTGCGGCGCACCGCATCGCACAGGTTGATGTGGCCTTCGATGTTGTTCGCCCACGTCGGCGAGTTCGCATCTTCGAAGTCGGCCATGAAGACGTTCGCGCCGGAGTTCAGGGCGTTGATGATCATCTTCCGATCGACAGGACCGGTGATCTCGACGCGGCGGTCCCGCAGATCGCGCGGGATCGGCGCGACACTCCATTCGCTCTCGCGAATCCGTTGGGTCTCGCTGAGAAAGTCAGGCAGTTCGCCGGCGTCGAGTCTCTTCTTGCGCTCTTCACGCTTCGCCAGCAGCTCTTCGCGACGCGGATTGAACTCACGCTGCAGCGCAGCGAAAAATTGCAACGCGTCGGGCGTCAGGATCTGCTGATAGCCCGCCTTGACCCTTCCGCGAATGTCGACCTCTGCCATGACCTCCGTCATGATGTAAAGATGAGCACGGATTCTGCCAACGTCAATAAGCTGAGGCTCAGCAGTGTGTTAGGGTGTGTGGGCAAGTAAAGATGTGTGTGTAAATGTGTAAATGGATGTAAAGTATGGGACTGATATGAATCTCAGGCTCGGCAACAAGGTTCGCGGACTCCGGCGCCGAGAGGGACTCAGCCAGATCCAGCTCGCCTCGCAACTCGAGATCTCCCCGAGCTACCTCAACCTCATCGAACACAATCAGCGGCCTCTGCCGGCGCATCTTCTGGTGAAGGTCGCGCAGGTCTTCAAAGTCGACCTGAACGCGTTCGCGGATGACGGGCAGACGCGCCTCGCCGCCGATCTACAGGAGGTTTTCGGCGACGCGCTCTTCGAGGAGCATCCTCTGACAACGAACGATGTGCGCGAGATCGCGGACAATCCATCGGCCGCGCGCGCTGTCATCGCGCTTTATCAGGCCTATCGCTCTTCGGTCGATTCCACCCGCGCACTCGCCGCCAAGCTTTACGATGGCCGCGATTTCCTGGGACTCGATCCTGCCCATCTGCCATCGGAAGAAGTGAACGACGTGATCCAGGAGAACCTGAACTACTTCGCCGAGCTCGAGACCGCCGCCGAGCGCGTCGCCGCCTCGGCGCCCCTCGATCGTTCGGACATGTATCGCTCGCTGATGTCCTATCTGCGCGAGAAGCATGGGATCGACGTCGTGCTCACGCCCGTCAACCGCGACGCCGGCGTCATCCGCCGCTTCGAGCCGGAACGGCGAGTTCTGTCCGTGTCGGAGATCCTTCCGCCGTGGAGCCGCAACTTTCAGCTCGCACATCAGATCGGGGTGGCCGAAGCGCAGGAGGAGATCAACAACATCATCCTTCGCTTTCAGAAGAATCTCACGACTCCCGAGTCGGTACGACTGTGCCGCGTTGCGCTGGCGAATTACTTCGGCGCGGCCCTGCTCATGCCGTACGACGAGTTCCTGCAGTGCGCGGAAGAGATGCGGTATGACGTGGAATTGCTGCAACATCACTTCACAGCGAGCTGGGAGCAGGTCTGCCATCGCCTCACGACGCTGCGCAAGGCGGAAGCCGCAGGCATCTCGTTCCACTTCGTGCGCGTGGACATCGCCGGCAACATCTCCAAGCGATTCAGCGGCACCGGCATCCGCTTCGCGCGATTCAGCGGATCATGTCCGCGATGGGATGTGCATGCGGCGTTTCTCACGCCCGGCCGCATTCGCACTCAGCTCTCGCAGATGCCGGATGGCACGGCATACTTTTGCGTGGCGCGCACCATCCGGAAGAGCGGCGGATTTCGATCGGGCGATACCTTGATGGCGGTCGGCATCGGCTGCTCGGTCCGCGATGCGAAGAAGATCACCTATGCGGACGGCTACGATTTGACGAATCTCGACGCGGCCGTGCCGATCGGGACGACGTGCCGTCTGTGCGAGCGTCTCGATTGCGAACAGCGCGCGTTCCCGGCACTGCAATGGGGGATGACCATCGACGAGAATGTGCGCGGCCGATCGTTCTTCGCGCCCACGGTGGCGCCGCCGGCGGAGACGATACCCGTTGCGAAGAGACGTACGCGGAAACCGGCCACCGAAAATCGGTAGGCACCGCACTCCAAGGCGCTACAAGTAGAGCAGCGCCGCACCGACTCCAAGGCTGATCGCTCCCGCGAGGGAAAGAAGCCATAAGTGCCGCCGCCGCAGACGATCGAGCAGCGGCGCGAAGGCGAATCGAATCGGCCGGAAGAGAATCGTCAGGACCACGGAATACAAGATCCACCACAACCCAATGCTCGCCGCGGTGAGTCCGGCGTTGACCCGAATACGGTCCATGGCCGGATTCCAGAGACGGTGAAAACCGCCTTCACCGATTCCCCACCCGAGCAGCGGTACGACCGGCCCGATCAAGAACCCTGAAAACAGGAGGAACAGTAACGCCGCGATCGGCGGATAGACGAGCCATCGCCGCGCACCGATCGGCTCACCACGCTCGGACAACAGTTCGACAAAGGCCCGGCCGACGAGATATGCCGGAACGAGCAGCAGGATTCCGATGCCGAGCGGAAGCAGCAGAAGTGTCAGAAGAAACAGACCGAAGCTCAGGTAGGCGACGCGCCAATCGTCCGGACCGTTGGCAATGCGCGTCATGACCCTTCGCCATATTGGCAGCTCCTCTTCGGGAAGCCAGCGCTCAGGCGGTCCGAGTCGCTCCAGCACGACGCCGAGATGCTCGGCGCCGACGGGAGCCGGAATCCCCGCCAACGCGATCTCGACGTGCTCGCGCACACTCTGTTCGACATCGTCGGCCTGGTTCCCGCGCAATGTTCTGCGCAGACGATGCAGGTAATCATCGAAGCGTTGTCGCGCCGAATCAGAGAGCTCGATCATCGTCCCCGCTCCTTTCGAACATGTCCGATCGCTTCGTGCAATCGCTCCCAATGCTGGTTCATCCGCCGTAACTCCTCGCGTCCACGCGGTGTCAGCCGGTAATACTTTCGCGGCGGTCCTTCCGGCGACTCTTCGATATACGTCTCGACATAGTTCTCGTTTTTCAGACGGCTCAGAATCGGATAGATCGTCCCCTCGGTGATCACCAGGCCGTCGACATCGCCGAGCCGCCGTACGATTTCGTATCCATAAAGCGCTGCATCGCCAAGGGTGTTGAGGATGGCCAGTTCCAGCAGACCTTTGCGGAGCTGCGTCGTCCAGTTGTCGTAAAAGGCGCTCGGCATGTCGTCACAATAGTGTCTGGCAAGGTAGCTGTCAATGCATGGTACTGTTACAAAAAAGAGCGGCGGCAAGCCGCCGCACTCCAAGGCTACGCGACGGTTTTGGCGCAGTACTGATCGAACGCCGACACGAGCTCCGCGGCGATGTCGTGGGCCTCACGCCCTTCGATCTGCCATCGCTCGAGCATCTTGACGACCTGGCCGTCGCGAATCAGAGCGATCGACGGCGACGAGGGACGATAGCCGGTGAAGTACTCGCGTGCTCGCTGCGTCGCTTCGCGATCGTTGCCCGCGAACACCGTGATCATCTTCTCGGGGGTTGTC
>DASXRT010000078.1:0-7767 GCA_036506455.1 Thermoanaerobaculia bacterium | reverse complement strand
CGCGTGATCGCTGTCGCGTAGGCGTGTTACTTTACGATTCGTGCAGCTTTGGACGGCGTTCGCGCATACGGGCGTGGTGGGGAAAGCCGTCCTGGCGATTCTTCTCCTCTTCTCCGTCATGTCGTGGGCGACGATGGTCATCGTCTGGCGGAGGTTCCGTCGCTCACGCAAGGCATCGCGCCGCTTCGTGGGAGTCTTCCGAAAAGCGAAGCGGCTCGTCGACGTGCAGTCGGCGCTCACGCCGCTCGCCCCTTCTGCGCTCGTCGGTCTGTTCCGCGCCGGATACGTTGAGATCGAGGCGCAGATCGCGCATGCCGGCGGTGCGCAAACGATCAAGTCGCTCGATGCCGTCGAGCGCTCGCTGATCCGCGCTTCGCGCATCGAGGTCGCGCGTCTCAGCCGCTTCGTCCCCTTTCTCGCGACGACCGCCGCCGCGACCCCGTTCATCGGACTCTTCGGAACGGTGTGGGGCATCATGGGATCATTTGCCAACATCGGCGCGACCGGCTCGACGTCGATCACCGCTGTCGCCCCCGGCATCAGCGAAGCGCTGATCAACACCGCCGCAGGATTGTTTGCTGCGATTCCAGCACTGGTGGCGTACAACTATTTCGTGCAGCAGCTCCGCCGCGCACGCGGCGAGATGGAAGACTTCACTCTCGAATTCTTGAATCTGACCGAACGCAACTTTATGTAAGACGTCTAATCGATGATGCGCATCTCCGAAACCGAGGACCTCGGCGACATGTCCGAGATCAACGTCACGCCGCTCGTCGACGTGATGCTCGTGCTGCTCATCATCTTCATGGTCACCGCGCCGCTGTTGACGCAGGGGCTGGAAGTGCAGTTGCCGCACGCCGAGGGGCGGAGCTTCGAGCTGGCGTCGAACAATCCGGCGAAGATCACTGTGGCGGCGAATGGCGCGGTGTACATCGACGGCATTTCCGTCGGTTCGCGCGATCTCGAGATGACTCTCGGCACGATGCTCCGCGCGCGCCGCGTGAAGCGCGCGCTGCTCGAGGCCGATCGCGGAGTCCCGTACGGCCGCGTTGTTGCAGTCCTCGACGTGATGAACCGCGCCGGCGTCGAGCAGCTCGGAATGGTCACGCGATCGAGAGAAGCCGATGGAAGACCGGGTCGCTGAAGTTCTTGCTCAGCGCGCCGCGCTGGATCGCGGGGCAGCCGGCGGCGTCATCCTCTCGCTTTTTCTGCACGCCGGGCTGGTCGGCGCCGCAGTCTACGCAGCGCTGTACTCGCCACCACCGAAGATCGCGTCGGTGCTGAACATTCGATTCGCTCCCATGCCGGCACCAGTTGCTCCGGCAGCGCCAAAGCCCGACGCGCCTCGAATCGAGCAGCCGAAACCTGAACCCATAAAACCGATCGAGACAAAGAAAGCACCAGAGAAAAATACGGTTCCGTTCTCGCCATTCGGAAAGTCGAAGAAGAAAGGTTCGGACAATCCGATCACGAAACCGACAACGCCTGCGCCTGCGGCGCCGGCCGTGACAGCCGCCCTCGAAGGCGGCGACTTTCCCTACACGATTTACATCGAGCGAATGAAGACGCTGATCGGATCGCGTTGGTTCCGTCCACAGGTCGGCGGAGGCGCGGTCGTCGTGTACTTCGCCATCGACCGCGACGGCACGATCCGCGATGCGAAAATCGAAACGCCGAGCGGCGACGGCACGTTCGATCGCGCCGCGCTCCGCGCCGTGCTCGAGGCATCCCCGTTGCCGCCACTTCCATTCGGCTACGCTGGAACGTACCTCGGAGTCCATCTGACTTTTCGATGAAGAAGCTTCTCCTCCTTCTCGCCGTCGCGGTTCCCGCACACGCCCAAACCAACATCGGCGTCACGATCGATCCCAACAAAGCCACGACAGTCGCGCGCATCGCCGTCCCGTTTCCCGATCTCACGATTCCATCGACGGCTTCGAGCAAGGCCACGATGGTCGAAGGCGAAGCGATCCGCGACCCCTTCTTATCCCCGCTCACGCGCGACATCGCCTACTCCGGCAGCTTCGCCATCGCGCCGCTTCCGCCGAACGTGCCGATGACTGCCGAGGTGCTGAAGAATGCGAACGCGCACTACGGTCTGCGGCTGAACGTATTCATGGAAGGGAACGACTACATCGTCGACGCCTCGCTCCTCGACAGTGCCGGGCAGATGCAGCCGCTGCATCGCTACCGCTCCCCTGCCGGAGCGCTGACGACCACGGCCCACATGCTCGCGAACGATCTGATGCGCGCCGTCAACGGGAGGCCGGGCGTCTTCCGCACGCAGATCGCCTTCGCCTCGAACCGCAGCGGATCGTGGGAGATCTGGCTGATGGATTGGGACGGGGCGAATCAACGCCAGATCACGCGGCACAACGCCCTGACGATTCTGCCGAGCTGGTCGCCCGACAATGACCGCATGGTCTACACGTCCTTCAACGCCGGCGCGAGCGAGATGTACATCATCAATCGCCGCGGCGGCGGCCGCATCCGCCTCAAGACAGGACTCGGTCTCAACACCTCGGCGACGTTTTCTCCGGTCAGCAACGACATCGCCTTCGTCGGGTCGACGGGCGGCAACCCCGACATCTATCTAATCAAGGATGACGGGACGAATCTGCGACGCCTGACGAGCAGTCCGTCGATCGAGTCGACGCCCGAATGGAGCCCGAACGGCCGGCAGATCTCGTTCACGTCCGGGCGCAGCGGCACGCCGCAGATCTACATCATGGATGCCGAGGGGACGAATGTGCAGCGGATCTCGTACGACGGCGACTGGAACGACGACGCCACGTGGTCACCTGACGGCGATCGCGTCGCGTACACCTCGCGCGTGAGCGGACGGTTCCAGATCCGCATCGCCAATGTGATCACGCACGAGACGCACATCGTCGCCGGCGAGGGATCGAACGAGCAGCCGGGGTGGTCGCCGGACGGCCAGTGGATCGCCTTTCAGTCGAACCGCAGCGGAAAGTGGCAGATCTACCGGATGCGCGTCGACGGGACGGACCTGCTGCAGCTCACCCGTGAGGGCGAAAACAAGGAACCCGACTGGTCGAAGAAGGCGGAATGATTGCTATGATCCGAAAGAAGAGCGAGGGAGCAATGATGAAGATGTGGAAGGGATTTGCAGTCGGTCTGCTGATCATCGTCGCGGCACTGGCGCCGGCGTGCCGATCGACAAAGAAAAAGACGACCACGGGGACGACCACGGCGACCGCGAGCACGGTTCCCGAGGTTCCGGTCACGGCGACGCGCGAGACACGAGTCGACACGCAGCCCCCCGATTTCGTACAGGAGCCGCCGAAGCCGACGGTCGAGACGCTGCCGGCGGATGTCGAGCAGCTCAACCGCACCGCGCAGAGCCGTGGTCTGATCCGCGACGCGTTCTTCGGCTACGACGAAGCGACGCTCTCCAGCGACGCACAGGCTGCACTCACCGCGTCGGCAAACTGGCTGCGGCAGAATGCGCGCTACAACCTTCTCATCGAAGGTCACTGCGACGAGCGCGGCACCGAGCAGTACAACCTCGCCCTCGGCGACCGCCGCGCGGCGATCGTGCGCGACTATCTCGTCACGCTCGGCGTCGACGCCGGCCACATCCGCACGGTCAGCTATGGCGAAGAGCGGCCGTTCGACGAAGGACACAGCGAGTCGGCATGGGCGAAGAACCGCCGCGCGCACCTCGTGCTGGTGGCGAGTCAATGAAGCAGATCTCCATCCTGCTGGCCGCCCTGCTCCTGGGCGGCTGCGCCACGTCGGGCGATGTGCAGAAGCTGCAGCAACAGATCTCCGAGCTGCAGAACGAGCTCGCGTCGATCAAGCGCACCACGGCCGGCAAGGAAGAGGTGCAGAACGTCAACCAGCGCATCGCGCAGCAGACCGATCAACTGCTGAAGTCGAACGCGACGCTGGTCGCGAAAGTCGATCAGATCGACGAGCGCGTCCAGAACACGCAGGGCACGATCGAGCAGACGAACTATCGAATCGATCGCCTCGCCCAACAGGTCACGCAGGCGCAACACGATATCGAGGAATTGCGAGCGCGCGTGGCCGCGGCGGCGGTCGTCCCTCCCGTCGTTGCGACTACGACGGCGGCGACGCCTCCGATGAGCGAGGTCACCGTGCCCGCGCCGGCAACGGCTCCCACACCCACCGCGAATCCGATGGAGTTGTACCAGACCGCGTATCGCGACTATCAGCGCGGCAACTTCGATCTGTCCATCGCCGGCTTCACGGATTTCATCAAACAGAACCCGAATTCGGACCTGGCCGACAACGCCGCCTACTGGATCGGCGAGAGTCTTTTCTCGCAGAAGAAATATCAGGAGGCGATCGCGCAGTTTGACAGCGTCGTCACGAAGTACCCGCAGTCCGACAAGGTCGCCGGCGCGCTCCTGAAAAAGGGCTACGCGTACATCAACCTCGGCGAGAAAGCGCAGGGCATCGTGCAGTTGCAGTATGTCGTGCACGAACATCCGAGCTCACAGGAAGCGTCGCTGGCGCGGATCCGATTGAAGCAGCTCGGTGTAGAAACGAGATAGGAGAGATCGACATGGCAAACATTCGCTCGGCTGAGAAGCAGAGACGTCAGGCCGAAAAGAAACAGGTCCGCAACCGCGCAGGAAAGTCGCGGCTCAAATCAGCGCTGAAGAAGGCCCGCACGTCCGTGGCCACCGGAGCTGGTGAAGTGAAGGGTGTGCTGAGCGCCGGATTCTCGGAGATCGACAAAGCGGCCAAGCGCGGCATCATCAAGAGCAACACCGCCGATCGTTACAAGGCTCGGCTCAGCGCGGCTTCGAAGCGGCGCGCGCAATAATCCCTCACCATCGTCGAAAATGGAAAGGCGCACATCGCTGTGCGCCCTTCATTTACTTACACCAGGCTTCCGATCAAGATCTGCAGGATCTGATTGAGCAGGTCGGAGATCTGACTCAGCGAGAAGCCGCCATTGAGCAGGTTCGCCACGGCGCAAAGCAGATTGCCGAGGAGATTGCCACCGCCGGAATGTGCGCTGATGTCGAGGACGACCTTGTTGAGATGGACCACCAACCCGAGAAGATTGAGGTCGAGGGGACCCAACTCGAGATGCAGAATCGGACAGGTGGCCTCCACCTGGATGGAACCAACGACACTCTGGGTCGCCTTCGCTAACGCGGATGACCCGCTCGAGGGCGTCACGGGCATCGCCACCTGACGCCATACCGAGCCGACGACCGTGCCATCCGCATTGGTCAGAGTGCCGCTGAGGATTCCTTCGCCGACGATCGCGCCATTCTGAACGGCGAAATCCTGCAGGAAGAAAGTTCCGGCGAACCTCCCCGTTCCACCGTTGAGGTCGGTGAAGTTTCCCCCGACGGGAAGGGATAAACCTGCTTTGTTTGACGCCGCGATGGCCGACGTCGCGCTGAGAGCAACGAGCAAAAGAGCCAAAACAATGACGGATTTTTTCATTCATCCTCCTTCAAGTGTGATCCACAGCGTCTGCTGTTCCGCTCGTTGCTCCATGAAAATTGCTCACCAGACATGCCATTTTTTCGAAGGAAAAAAGTATATGGGGGCGACGATAAAAGTATCGACGGCGTCACGGAGGCCGATATACGAACGGCTTTTGCAATGCCGCTCAATCTTGAGGATCTTAGGAATGCTGGAGCAGCGACGCGTTCTTCTCCTCGAACCGGACGTCTGGCGCTTCACCGGAATCGCACAATTCCTGAGCGATCGCGGCATTGATGTCCTCGGTGCATTCCGCAACGACCAACTTGTCTTCTCGTCCGATTCGTCGATTGCTCCGCCGGACACCGTGATGCTCGCGCATCTGCTCGTCGTCCAACACGGGCCGGCACTCGTTAGGAGGATCAGAAGCTCCTATCCGGGTGCCGCGATCCTTGTGCACGGTGAAGCGCGATGCATCAAAGCGACCGCTGCGCTTCTGGCTCTCGGTGTCAAGGGCTACTACGTGCTGTCCGACCCACAGTCACATCTGCTGCAAGCGCTGACGATCGTCGGAAGGAATGGCATATGGGCGCCACGCGAGGCCGTGGCGCTGCTCGCGCACTCCACTGTCGTCGATTCGAAACGAGTCGCGGGCAGTGAGGGAAGCGATCGCATCGTTCTCAAAATGCTGAGCGATGGTCTCTCGAACAAGGAGATCGCCGGCAGGCTTGGGATCGCTGAAGTCACGGTGAAGACGCGACTGACGCGCTTGTACAAACGTCACAGCGTTCGGACGCGGCTGCAGCTTCTGAGCTGCGCGATCCGGCAACATCTCATCGACGAATAGCCTAATCTTCGTTCGCGCGCTCGAACGCGCCGTCGAGATAGACCGGCTCGAGGCCCGTGGCCCAATACTCCAGGGCCTTGCGGTTCGGTTGCGATGTCTCCTGCCCCGTCCTGACGACGTTCTTGCCGGCGATGAAGGCTACGCGTCCGCTCCAGGTCCCATCCTTCCGCTCCTCCCCTTCGATGCGGACGCGGTACTTCGTTCCGTCAACAATGTAGGGCTTGTCCAGATTGGTGATGGTGCGCCACGCCATATGAAGAATTTCTTTTCACATCGTGTGCCGGATGCGGTAGGAAAATCAACGCGCACATCACTCCTGTTATGCGCATGACCGTTCAGGGTTACAAGGCGCCGGCGCGGCGTCCTCTGCAGATCTTCGGCTTCGATCCGATGATCGCGCGCAGCGAGCGGCAGAATCTCGAGCTCGAGATCGCCAATGAGGATCTCCAGCCCGGTCCGATCGGCGCGCGCATCGCCGTGTTCGATTACGACGGCGCCAGCAAGACGACGTATCAGCCAGTCGACCTGAACGATTCCGCCGTTCTGATGAACGACGGCCTCACGCCGACGGAGTCGGACCCGCGCTTCCATCAGCAGATGGTCTACGTCGTGGCCATGAAGGTCCTCGAGAATTTCGAGATCTGCCTCGGCCGGAAACTGCGGTTCCACGACGGACGCCGGCTGCGTCTCTTTCCTCACGCCTTCTACGGCGCGAATGCTTTTTACGAGCCGTCGATGGTCGCGATCCTGTTCGGCTACTTCCGAGCCGATGAAGACGATCCCGGACCAAATCTCCCCGGCCAGACCGTGTTCACGTGTCTCTCGTACGACATCATCGCGCATGAGACGACGCACGCGATGGTGCATCGGCTGCGCGAGCACTTCAGCGATGCCACGAACCGCGACGTGCTGGCGTTTCACGAAGGGTTCGCGGACATCGTCGCGATCTTTCAGCACTTCACCATGCGCGAGGTTCTGGCATCGACGATCCAGCGCAATCGCGCCGAGCTGCGATCGCCTGGGCCGCTCATCGAGCTGGCCCAACAGTTCGGCTACGCGACCGGAAGCGGTCACGCGCTGCGCGCGGCTCTGGAGACCGATGGGAAGCCCGATCCGAAGGGATACGCGACGCTTCTCGAGCCTCACGACCGTGGCTCGATCCTCGTCGCCGCGGTGTTCGACGCCTTCTTCACGATCTATCAGAACCGCATCAAGGATCTCGTCCGCATCGCCACTGGAGGAAGCGGGATTCTTCCAGTCGGCGATCTTCACCCCGATCTCGTCAATCGAATCGCGAAGGAGGCGTCGAGGACCGCGCAGAGCGTCCTGACGATGTGCATCCGCGCGTTCGAGTACCTGCCGCCGGTCGATGTCACGTACGGCGACTTCATTCGCGCGATCGTGACGGCCGATTACGAAGTCGTTCCCGAAGATGGAGCAGGATTGCGCGCGGCGATGATCGAAGCGTTTCGTCTCCGCGGCGT
>DASXRT010000077.1:0-15281 GCA_036506455.1 Thermoanaerobaculia bacterium | reverse complement strand
ACCTTGCCGAGATCCTCGACCAGGATCGCGTAGTTGCGCTCCTGCGCCGGCGGATCGTCGCCGCGCAGCACCGCGGACGGATGAATCGTGGCCATCGTCTGCGGCGACCAACGCGTCTTCATCCATTGTCCATGCTGTTTCATGAGCCGGAACTGATCGCCGATCATCGACCTCGCGGCGGTGGCGCCGAGGCATACGACGATCTGGGGATGGACGAGGTCGAGCTCCGCTTCTAACCACGGCCGGCATGCGGAGACTTCGACCGGCGATGGGGTCTTGTGAATGCGACGCTTTCCCACGCGCTCGAACTTGAAATGTTTCACGGCATTGGTGACGTAGAGCTCGGCGCGTTCGAGATGCACTTCCGCGAGCGCACGATCGAGCACTTCCCCAGCCGGACCGACAAACGGCGCACCACGCAGGTCTTCCTGATCACCAGGCACTTCACCGACCAGCGCGATCTGCGCGTTCTGCGGTCCGCGGCTGAACACAGCCTGCGTCGCGTATTTGTAAAGCTCGCAGCCGCGGCAATTCCTGACCGCTTCGCGCAACGCATCGATCGAGGTCGTCTGCGGAACAAAAGGACGAGCGGTGGGCTCGGAGAGTTTCCTGAGCTGCGCGATGTCAGGATCACGCTCGGAGGCGAGGAGGTCGTGATTCTCGCGGACGATGCGCCACAGGATCCGATAGAGAAGATCCCATCGTTGCGGATCGCTTTGTGCGGCTGCTCGCTGGGCAAGCTCGATGAATCGAGCCGGGACGCGATACTCCGTCACCGGTTCGACGACCCGCGGAGCCGTCAGCGATAGGAGCGATGACTGGACGATCGTGCCGTCGTTCCACTGCACTTCCGCCGGCGGAATGCCCTCTCGCAGCAGACCGCGGGCCGCGGATTGCCAGCTTTCGAAGGTCGGATCGATCCTGACGTCCCTCACTCTTTCTAGAATACGCTGGTGACCCTGCTCAAACTGCACGCGATCGAGAAGCGGTTCGGCGCGACCGTCGCGCTCGACGGAGTCGATCTCGAAGTCGACGGCGGCGATGTGCACGCGCTCATCGGCGAGAACGGCGCCGGCAAGAGCACGCTGATGAATATCCTCTCCGGCGCATTTCCGCAGGATCGCGGAGAGATGTCACTCGGCGGCACGGCATACGCGCCGATGGGTCCGGCTGATTCTCGGCGGGCCGGGATCGCGCACATCCACCAGGAGCTCGCGCTCTGTCCGCACCTCTCGGTCGCGGAGAACATGCTTCTCGGCACAGAGCCGTCGACATTCGGCTGGCTCGATCGCGGCACGATGTTCGATCGCGCCGCCGCGCTGCTGGAGGAGTTCGGTCGCGCCGAGATCGACCCGCATTCGCGAACCGGCAATCTTCCACTGCCCGATCAGCAGGTCATCGAGATCTGCCGCGCGCTGGCCTGGGACGCGCGCATCATTCTGATGGACGAGCCGACGAGCAGCCTGCAGCGCTCGAACGTCGAGCGGCTATTCCGCATGATCGGAAAATTGCGCGATCGCGGAATCGCGATCGTCTACATCAGCCATTTTCTCGAGGAGGTGCGCGAGATCGCGGAGCGGTTCACGGTGCTGCGCGATGGGAAGAGTGTGGCGACGGGGGAGCTGCGCGGGGTGACGGATGCGGACTTGATCTCGTTCATGGTGGGGGGTCGCCCCTCACCCGCTGCTTCGCAGCGCTCTCTCCCGCGGGGAGAGGGCAGTGTGGTTCTGGAGGTCGAGAATCTCGCTTCGCCTCCTCGCCTTCACTCGGCCAGCTTCGAATTGCGTCGCGGCGAGATCCTCGGCATCGCCGGTCTGATCGGCTCGGGACGAACGGAGCTGATTCGTGCGCTGTTCGGCCTCGAGCGCGCAGCCGCCGGACGCATCCGACTTCACGGAAGCCTCGGTTATCTCAGCGAAGATCGAAAGCGCGAAGGCCTGGCGTTGCCGCTGTCGATCGCCGACAACATCACGATGAGCCGTCTTTCGACATGCGCGCGCGCCGGCTGGTTGAATCTGCGCCTGCAGGCGGCGCAGGCGCGAGAGGCGATGCGACGATTGAACGTCAAGGCCGCGGGACCGGAGATCAAAGTCGTTCGTCTCTCCGGCGGGAATCAACAGAAAGTCGCCTTCGCACGTCTTCTGCATCAGGATCCCGACGTCCTCCTTCTCGATGAGCCGGCGCGCGGGATCGACATCGCAACGAAGCAGGACGTCTATGCGGAGATCACGAAGCTCGCTGATAGTGGCAAAGCGATTCTGATGGTGAGCTCGTATCTGCCCGAGCTGCTCGGCGTCTGCGACCGCATTGCGGTGATGAGTCGCGGGCGGCTGTCGCAGGCAAAACCGGTCTCGGAGTGGACCGCAGACTCGATCATGGAAGTGGCGATCGGTGGGACGGCGTAAAGCGTTCTCGATCGTCGCTCCGCTGATCGGATTGATCGGCGTGATCGCGCTCTTCGCCGTGCTCACGGGCGCGCCGGCGCGATACCTCTCGACGGCCAACCTGCGCGTGGTTCTCGCGCAAACTGTGATCGTGGCGCTCAGCGCGATCGGCATGACCATGATCATCATCAGCGCCGGCATCGATCTCTCCGTCGGGGCGGTGATCGCGCTCTCGAGCGTCGTTACTGCGCTGGCGCTGCGGGACGGCTGGCCGCCGACGGCGGCGGTCCTCGCCGGCACGCTGACCGGCGGCATCGTCGGACTGATCAACGGACTCGCCATCACCACGCTGCGCGTCGTTCCCTTCATCGCCACGCTGGGCATGCTCGGCGTGGCGCGCGGAGTGGCGAAGTACGTCGCCGATCAGCAGACCGTGAACGCGCCGCCGACATGGATCAACGAGCTCGCGGTCACATTTCCGTCGCGGCCCTGGATGCTCTTCGCGCCCGGGGTGTGGCTGACGATCGCGCTGGCCGTGATCATGACGCTCGTGCTTCGCCGCACCGTCTTCGGCCGGCGCGTGTTCGCGCTCGGATCAAACGAAGCGGCGGCGCGAGCGTGCGGCATTCACACCGATCGCTTGAAGATCTGGATCTACAGCACCGCCGGTCTGTTCTTCGGATTATCGGGAGTGATGCAGATGTCGCGTCTGCGCCAGGGCGATCCGACCGTCGCCGTCGGCGTGGAGCTCGACGTCATCGCCGCGGTCGTGATCGGCGGCGGAAGTCTCAGCGGCGGCGAAGGAAGCATCGGCGGCGCGATGATCGGCGCACTCGTGATGGCCTTTCTCCGCAACGGCAGCCAGCAGATGGGTTGGCCGAATTACGTGCAGGAGATCATCATCGGCGTGGTGATCGTGATCGCCGTGGCCGTCGATCGATATCGCACGTCTCGAGGTGCCGAATGAATGTCCTGTCGATGTTTCTGGCTGTGATCCTCGCAATCGAACACAACAAAGGATTCTCGGTCTTGAAAGACGATGCCGCCGCCACCGCAAAAATCGTTCTCGTCGCCGGCGCGCTCGATCGCAGCAGCGCACCTCTCGAAGCACTCACGGACGGTGCTCTTCCGAAAGAAGAAGATGAACCATCGGCGAACGTCTTCTTCCGCGCGGGCACATGGGGAGGACGCGTCCGCATCGATCTCGGCGACGCGATCGACATCGCGCAGGTCAATACCTACTCATGGCATCCCGATATTCGCGCGCCGCAACTGTACAAACTGTATGGAAGCGATGAGGCTGCTTCGAATTTCGATCCGCTGCCGCCGAGCAAGTTCGATCCGGCGACTCGCGGCTGGAAGATGATCGCGTTCGTCGACACCCGGACCGGCGATGACGGCGGTCAATACATCGTGAGAATCTCCGATTCGACCGGCTCCCTCGGCCGATATCGCTATCTCCTGATGGATTGCTTCGAGACCGAGGGGGATGACGATTGGGGAAACACGTTCTACAGCGAGATCGACGTCGTCGCGAAGAAGTAAGATGGCGCCCTACGAAAGACTGCGGCGATACACTGATACTAACCACGCGCAGCAGCCACCGACCTCCGCGAGCGAGCCATCGAGAACTTCTCCGGCTGCACTTCGCCCGGCGGAATGCCCTCCCGCAACAGGCCACGAGCAGCCGGCTGCCACCTTTCGAAGGTGGGATCGATGCGGACGTCACGCATAGTCCCTGGAATAAGATGCTTTGCTCATGCCGATCTCTCGCCGGAAATTCATCGGGCTGACGGGCGGTGCGGTCGCGGGACTGAGCTCGTTCTGCCGGGGGCGAACGCTCTCCCCGCAAAAGACGCTCAAGATCGTACAGTGGAGTCACTTCGTCCCCGCTTACGACAAGTGGTTCGACAACACCTTCACGCAGGAGTGGGGAGCGAAGCACGACACCAAAGTCATCGTCGATCACATCACCGTCAGCGAGGTCAATGCGCGTGCGGCATCGGAGGTGGCGGCGAGAAAGGGACACGACCTGTTCATGTTTCTGTCGCCGCCGGCGGCTTACGAGAAGCAGGTCATCGATCATCGCGAGATATACGAAGAAGTGCAGCGGAAGCATGGGCCGATGATTCCGCTCGCCACAAAGTCGACATTCAATCCGAAGACGGGGAAATACTTCGCGTTCTCCGAATCGTACGTCCCCGATCCCGGCAACTACCGAAAAGATCTCTGGTCGCAGGTCGGTTTTCCGAACGGGCCCGACACATACGACGATCTCCTGGCCGGAGGTAAGCGCATCCGGGAGAAGTTTGGCAACCCGGTGGGGATCGGTCTGTCGCAGGAGCTCGACTCCAACATGGCCATGCGCGCGATCCTGTGGTCATTCGGCGGCGCAGAACAGAATGAAGAGGGAGAGGTCGTCCTCAACTCGAAGCAAACAGTCGACGCAGTCAAGTATCTGCGAGAGCTCTATCAGCAATGCGAAATGCCTGAAGTTTTTTCATGGGACCCATCGTCGAACAATCGCGGGATTTTGTCAGGCAAGCTCTCCTTCGTGCAGAACGCAATTTCAGTGACGCGCTCGGCAGAGAAAGACAATCCCGAGATGTCGAAACAGATTCAGCTCACCCCCGCGCTCCAGGGGCCGGCGCGCCGCATTGCCGCCGAGCACGTGATGTCGTGTTACGCGATCTGGAATTTCGCGGAGAACAAGGCCGGCGCCAAACAGTTTCTCGTCGACCTGGTCGACAACTTTTCGAACGCGTTCAACGCCAGCGAGTTTTACAATTTCCCCTGCTTTCCAACGACGGTGCCCGACATCGAGAAGCGTCTCGCCAACGATCCGAAGAGTGTTCCGAACGACAAGTACACGGTCCTGGGCAATGTCTTGAGCTGGGCCACGAACGTCGGTTATCCGGGCTACGCGACAGCCGCCATCGACGAAGTGTTCAATACCTTCGTCCTGCCGACGATGTTCGCCAGAGCGGCACGGAACGAGATGAGTCCTGAAGAGGCGGTCAAGGTCGCAGACGCGGAAGTGCGCCGCATTTTCGAGAAGTGGAAGTAGAAGACGTGTCCGAGGATTGATATGGCGATCGTCGAGACGAGGAAGCTCAGTAAGATCTTCAAGCGCGGAAACGTCGGCGCCGTTGTGGACGTCGATCTGGAGACCAATGAGGGCGAGTTTCTGGTGCTTCTCGGCCCCTCCGGCTCAGGCAAGACCACACTGCTGCGGATGATCGCCGGGCTCGAGGATCCCAGCTCCGGCGAGATCCTCATCGGCGGCCGGGTCGTCAACGATCTCACTCCGCGCGAGCGCCGGATCGCGATGGTCTTTCAGAGCTACGCGCTCTATCCGCATCTCACCGTTTACAACAATATCGTCTTTCCTCTGAAGGCACAGGGCGTCGTCAAGGAAAAACAGCGCACGCAGGCCGAGTGGGCGGCGTCACTTCTCGGCATTCAACATCTCTTCGCGCGCAAACCGCGCGAGCTGTCCGGCGGTGAACGACAGCGCGTCGCTCTGGCGCGCGCCATTGTTCGCGAGCCATCGGTATTTCTCCTCGACGAGCCGCTCTCGAATCTCGATGCCAAGCTCCGTGCCTCGGCACGGGAAGAGATCGAACAGTTTCAGAAACGCATCGGAACGACGGCGATCTACGTCACGCACGATCAGGTCGAAGCGATGGCCATGGGCGATCGCGTCGTCGTGATGTCGCAGGGATCGGTGCGACAGATCGGAACTCCCGCCGAAGTCTATGACGATCCGGCGGACACATTTGTGGCGACGTTCCTCGGATCGCCGCCGATGAACATCCTCGAAGCCGACGGAACGCTGGTCGGATTCCGGCCCGAGCACTTTCTTCCATCCGGTGTCGCGGAGCGCGCCGGCGCGCACGTCTCCTATCCCTTCAGCATCTCCCACAGCGAATACCTCGGCGCGGAAATGATCCTCTACGGAACGATCGCCGGCGGAGTGTTCAAAGACAGAAAGGTCATTTCCCGCGTTCCTTCCACGCACGCCGCGGGATTGACTGACGGCTCGCTGCATACATTCTCCGTAGCCGAGGGGGATTTGAAGTTCTTCGATCCGCAGAGCGGGAAGAGAACCGCGGCGCGGAGAATCCCAGCGTGACTCGACGACACCGCTGGCTCGGTCCAGCGATGTTCATGCCGGCGATTCTCTACATCGTCGTGCTCGTCGGCGTCCCATTCATCCTCGCCTTCTTCTACAGCCTTGGCGACGTGAAAGTCGGCAGCGAGGGGTACCGATTCGTCGGACTGCGCAACTTCAGCAGCGTGCTGAAGAATCCGACGTTTCTGCAGGCGCTGCGCCACTCGTTCATCTTCACGATCAGCTCGCAGGTGCTCGTACTGATCGGTGCGAACATTCTGGCCTTAGCGTTGAAGGATGCCTTCCCCGGCCGCCGGTTCCTCCGATTTCTGATTCTGCTGCCCTGGGTCGCGCCGGTGTCGATCGGATCGATCGGATGGAAGTGGATGCTCGACTCCCTCTATAGCGTGATCAGTTGGGTCATGGTCCGGGCGCACATCGTCAATCAATACGACGCGCCGATGTGGCTGGGAGAGCCGAAGCTGGCGATGATGTCGGTGATCCTCGTGCACACGTGGCACATGCTTCCTTTCGCCACGGTGATTCTGCTCGCCGGATTGACGGCCATTCCGAAAGACATCCCCGAAGCGGCCGCTGTCGACGGCGCCGGGTTCTTCCGGACGCTGTTTCAGATCACGATTCCCATGATGCTTCCGATCATCAATGTCGCGGTGCTGTTCGGCGCGATTTTCACGTTCACCGACATGACCGTGATCTACATCCTGACGCGCGGTGGCCCGTATGACACAACGCAGGTGATTCCGACACTGGCCTTCTTCACCGGAATCCTCGGGGGTGATCTCGCGGAAGGGGCGGCGATCTCGATCTTCATGGTGCCTCTGCTGGTCATCGCGACCTATCTCGCGCTGCGATCAGCGCATCGAGCGGAGGTCACGTGAAGACCGTGGCGTTATGGCTTGTCCGCATCATCTTCGCGATGCTCCTCGCTTTTCCGTTCTACTGGATGTTGATTACGACGTTCAAACGAACGACCGATCTTTACAACCTCCGGAACAATCCGTTCATCTTCAACGAGCCCCCTACGCTGGACCATCTGCGGCTCCTGTTCACGGAAACGCTCTATTTACGCTGGGTCCTCAACACCGTGTTCGCCGGTCTGGTGGTCGTCGTGATTACGCTCCTGCTCGCGGTGCCGGCGGCCTACGCGCTGGCTCGTCTGACGGGAGACTGGGGCGCGCAGTTGGGGATCGGAATCTTTCTGACGTACTTGATTCCGCCGACGCTGCTCTTCATCCCGCTTTCAAAAGTCGTTTCGCTGCTCAACCTTCAGGATTCGCTGTGGTCGATCATCGTCGTCTATCCGACCTTCACGATCCCTTTCTCGACGTGGCTGCTGATGGGATTCTTCAAGGAGATCCCGAGAGAGATCGACGATGCGGCGATGGTCGACGGACTGACGCGATGGGGCGCGTTCCTCAAGCTGATGATCCCGATGTCGACCTCGGGAATTCTCACCGTGGTGATCTTCGCGTTCACCCTCGTGACCCAGGAGTTCGTCTACGCCCTCACGTTCATCTCCACGGCTGCGCACCAGACCGTCGGCGTCGGCGTTCCCACGTTCCTCGTGCGCGGCGACGTCTTCTACTGGGGATCGCTGATGGCGGCGTGCCTGATCACGAGCCTGCCCATCGGTTTCCTGTACAACATCTTCCTCGACAAGTTCATCGAGGGGTTCACGGTTGGCGCGGTAAAATAGCCCTGGAGTGATTCCCGAACCACCACGCGTCTCTTATTGGGATGCGTCGCCGCACTTTCAGCAGCTCTGCCGAAGAAAACTGTGCGACGCAGCATGGCGATGGGCGGAGCCTCAGCTTCAATCGATGGGCCAGCGTGCGGCGATCGAAGTAGCTCCTCTCGCAGCGATCGCCGATCGTGAATCGCCGCGGCTCATGACTCACAATCGCGTCGAGTATCACCCCGCCTATCGCGAGATGGAGCGCATCGCCTACGGCTCGGGCATGCTGACGATGAAGTACTCCTCGCACGAACACTCGGCCGATGCTCCGCTGGCGAGCTTCGCGCTCGGGTACCTCTTCGCGATGGCCGAATGCGGACTGTATTGCCCGCTCTGCATGACCGACGGCGTGGCGCGCGTCCTCACCCGCCACGGCACGACTGAGCAGATCGATCGAGTTGTGACTCACCTCGCATCCGACAACGTGGACACGCTCTGGACCGGCGGCATGTTTCTCACCGAGCGCGCCGGCGGTTCCGACGTCGGGGCGAACGAAACCGTGGCGCGATCCAGCACCGGCGGAACGTGGTGTCTGACGGGGCAGAAGTGGTTCTGCTCGAACGCGGACGCGGAAGCAGTGCTGACCACAGCGCGACCCGAAGGTGCGGAAGCGGGCATTCGCGGCATCCGGACCTATCTGCTGCTGACGCGGGATAACGCAGGAGTCACCATCGACCGTCTGAAAGACAAGCTCGGCGTTCGATCGATGCCGACCGGCGAGGTGACGCTCCACGACGCGGCTGCGGAAGAGATCGGAGATTTCGGCGCAATCGCGGAGATGATGAATCTGTCGCGTCTCTACAACGCCGTCGCCTCGGTCGCGATCATCGGCCGTGCCATTCATGAGGCGCGCTGGTATATCGAGCGCCGGCAAGCATTCGGCAGACGAGTGATCGATTTTCCGCTGGCACAGGAAACGCTGCTCGACCTCGAGTCGGAGCACCTCGCCGCAGTGCTGCTGACGTTCGAGGCGGTCGACGCGCTCAGACGCGCGGACAACGGCGATGAAGATGCCGCACGATTGTTGCGGATTCTCACACCAATCGCGAAAGCCGTGACCGGCAAGCTCGCCGTGCCCTGTGTCTCCGAGGCGATGGAGCTCATCGGTGGTAATGGGTACATCGAAGAGTGGCCGATGCCGCGGCTGCTGCGCGATGCGCAGGTGCTCCCGATCTGGGAGGGAACGACGAACATCCTCGTTCTCGACACACTGCGCACTGCGCGAAAGGAGCGCGGACACGAGTTGATGTTGTCGCGCATTCAGGCGTCCTTTCCCGCGACAGCGGACGCGCTCGAGGCGGAGCTCGCCTCACTTGATGAACGTCACGGACGACGCTGGGTCGACGCGCTCGCGCGCGCCTACGAGTTGGCGCTGCTCAACGAGATCGGCGAGGTCGCGGCCATGGAGCGCCTGCGAGCGCGTCCCCTCGGCCTCATTCCTGGCGCGAAGACCTAGGGAACCTCTGCACAAGTCGGACGCGCGGCGCTGACCGCGCTTGCGGGTCGAGATCGCCGCCGCGAGGAGGAGGCGATGCAGTGGCATCGTTGACGACGAGCGGCGGCGATATCGACCCGCAACCGCCGTCAGCCCTATGGGTTGCGGGCGGCGCCGGGCCGTCGCATCCGGCACAGCGGCGCACGCAACGCCACGCGTCGGACTTGTGCAGAGGTTCCCTAGTGGCCTTCTCTCCGAGTCGGCCCTCACCCGGCCTTCGGCCACCCTCTCCCGCGCAGCGGGAGAGGGACACTCACTATCTCGGTTCGGGACAATACTCGAACCCTCGCGCCCGCTCGCGCCGTTGCAGCGGATCCTGCCTCAGCACTCCGAGCTTGATCAACTGCGGGCGAAACTCGTATCGAATGCGAATCGATGCGATCGGCCGCGGATCGAGATCGATCTGGACCCGCTCGATCTCGTGTCCCGTTCTCTCTCCCATGCCTGTCGCCGCGTAATCGTCGGATTGACGCGCGGCTCCCTGCTGCATTTCGGCCGCGGGTGCTTTTGGAGCGTACACGGTGATCTCACGCCGCCGCTCGCGGAAGAAGACCGCCTCGATGACGCCGAGGTTCTCGGTTTTGCCGAGGGCCGCGCCGTAGGAGTCACGCTCGCCGGTGAAGTAGAAGCGCCGTGCTGTTCTGTCATTCACCTGCCATCCCGAGATCACCGTCGATTCGTATGGCTCGAGCACCCACTTCGATGCGCTCCACGCATCGGTGTGCCGGGCGTCGATGGTGTTCAGTCCGTCGACCGAGAGCGCAACAGCGACCCGATCCGGCGTTGGATTCGTCAGCCTGAGTGAGTATTCCTGACCACGAATCGCTTCCACATACGTCGTCCCACGCGCGTGATACTCGGGACGAGGCTCGTTCCCCACGAGCACGGTCAGGTCGTACCCGAAGGCGTTGACCGAGCACAGGGCCAGTACCGAAAAAATAGATCTGATCATCGCAGCCTCCTGCGATGGGTGAGACACCGTCGGATGTCAAAACGAAACCGAGGACCGAGGACCGATTTGATGATAGTGTTACGACAAGTTCTCGTGGCGTCTCTCCCGCGTCGGGCTCCCAACCGTCGAAAGGAGATGCGATGTTTGCGAAGCGTCTGCCGAATTCCCCTTCATTATTCGTTCTCATTGCCTGCTTTCTTCTCACCCCGGCGATTTCGAGGGCGCAGGCCACAATCAAAGTCAACGATCAGATCAGCTTTCGCATCGGCACCCTGATCCAGGCCTGGGGCGATGCGACACAGGACGCGACGACGAAAGGCTACGCCAACAATCTCTTTCTGCGTCGCATACGCGTCCTCGTCGGTGGTCAGCTCTCACCGAACATCACGTTCTTCTTCGAGACCGACAACCCAAACCTCGGCAAGGCTCCGAAGACTCTCGGCAGCGGCTTCACCACGCAGGATGCATTCATCGAATGGAAGCCGAGGGGTAACAACGCCTTCATGCTCGACGCGGGACTGATGTTCGTGCCACTCTGCCGCAACTGCCTCGAGACGGCGGCGGCATTGCTGTCGCTCGACTACAGCTCGTTCGCGTTCCTCCAGAGCGCGGCGACGCAATCGTCAGTCGGACGCGATACGGGATTTCAGGCCAAAGGCTATGTGGCCGGCGGCCATCTCGAATATCGCGCCGCGCTGATGCAGGGGTTCCGCGCGGCTGGCGCGCGCAACGCGCTGCGCACGTCCGGGCGATTGCAATACAACCCGTGGGATACGGAAACCGGTTATCTGTATCCCGGTCTGTATCTCGGAAACAAACGAGTGGCGTCGATTGGCGCCGGTTTTGATCACCAGCAGGACTATGACGCGATTTCGGTCGACGGCTTCGTTTCCATTCCCGGCGGCGGAGCAACGAAGAACGCCTTCAACGCCGAGGTGACGTTGCTGGGCTTCGACGGAGGGAGCACGTTCACATCGATCCCGGAGCAGAAGACGGCGACGGGGCAAGTCGGTTATTACCTTGCCGGCCCGAAAGTCATGCCGTGGGTGCGACTGGAGAAACAGGATTTCCGTGCGCGAGCGAACAATTCGCGCGACAACAACCGCCAGCAGCTCGGCGTCACGTGGTTCCCGAACGGCAACAACTTCAATATCAAGGCGGCATACTCGCGCATCGACCCGCGCGCGGGGAACACCACGAACGGATTCACAGTCCAGCTACAGTTCTTCTACTACTGAGCCAGGTGGAACAGCGGGTCGCATATCCGATCAAACGGATCATCTTCGCCTCGGGCCTCGGCACGATGATCGAGTGGTACGACTTCTACATCTTTGGAAGTCTGGCCGCAGTCATGTCCGAAGTGCTGTTCCCCAAAGGCGACCCGGCGTGGGCCCTGATCTTGACGTGGGCGCTGTTTGCGACCGGGTTCCTGGTCCGACCTTTCGGTGCGATCGTTTTCGGCCGCATCGGCGATCTGGTCGGACGCAAATACGCCTTCCTCGTCACGCTGACCATCATGGGTCTGTCGACATTTCTCATCGGCCTGCTCCCGACGTACGCGCAGATCGGAATCCTCGCGCCGACGATCCTTCTGATCCTCCGTCTTCTGCAGGGGCTCGCCCTCGGCGGTGAATACGGCGGCGCGGCGGTCTATGTCGCCGAGCACGTCCCCGACGACAAGCGCGGCTTCTACACGAGCTTCATCCAGATCACCGCCACGCTCGGACTGTTCGTCTCCCTGGCCGTTGTCCTCGGCGTGAAGGAGATGATGAGCGATGCCGATTTCAAAGCGTGGGGATGGCGGATCCCCTTCCTGCTGTCGATCGTTCTCGTCGGCATGTCGCTCTACATTCGCCTCAGGCTCGCGGAGTCGCCGCTCTACGCTGCGCTCAAGAGCGCGGGCAAGACCTCGATGGCGCCGCTCCGGGAAAGCTTCGGCGAGTGGGCGAACTTCAAGATCGTCCTGCTCGTACTGCTCGGTGCGACCGCGGGTCAGGGTATCGTCTGGTACACGGGACAGTTCTACGCGCTCTCGTTTCTGCAGAGCGTCATGAAAGTCGACATCGTAAAGTCGTCGACGATTGTCGCGATCGCGATCCTGTTTGGCATGCCGTTCTTCACCGTCTTCGGTGCACTGTCCGACAAAATCGGACGCCTGAAGATCATGATGGCCGGCAATCTCATCGCCGCACTCACGTATCTGCCGATCTATCACGCGATGGTGAATTCGACCCCCGATCCAAAGCATCCGAACATCGCCTTGCTCACGCTGCTTGTCTTCATCCAGGTCATCTACGTGACGATGGTGTACGCACCGATCGCGGCATTCCTCATCGAAACGTTCCCAGCGAAGATCCGCTACACATCCTTTTCGCTGCCGTATCACATCGGGAACGGCTGGTTCGGCGGCACGCTGCCGCTGATCGCCGGTCTGATCGTCAAAGCTACGGGCGACAAATTCGCCGGACTGTATTGGGTCATGGCGGTCGCGCTGATGACGTTCTTCGTCGGCACCTTCGCCCTCGACGAGAGCCACCGCGTCGAGATCTGGCGTGAGGCGGAAGAGGCGCGGCCGGTCGGCTAAATCACATACACTACGCCCGAAAAGGAGCCCACATGTCGACCCTCGACCTGACCGAAGCACAGATCGCTGTTCATTGGAAGGAAGAGGAGTACATCCAGCCGCCGGAGAGCTTCGTCAAGCAGGCGAACCTGAAGGATCCCGACGTCGACAAGCGCTTCTCGCTCGAGAACTTCCCGCAGTGCTTCAACGAATACGCCGAGATGCTGACCTGGTACAAGAAGTGGGATCAGACACTCGACAGCAGCAATCCGCCGTTCTGGAAATGGTTCGTCGGCGGAAAGATCAATGCCAGCTTCAACTGCCTCGATCGACATCTCAAGACCCACAAGGACAAAGCGGCTTATATCTTCGTGCCCGAGCTGGAGAACGAGCCGACGGTGACGATCACGTATCAACAGTTGTATGACCGCGTGAACGAGATGGCCGCGCTGTTGCGCGACTTTTGCGGACTGAAGACGGGCGATCGCGCCACGATTCACATGCCGCTCGTGCCGGAGCTCCCGATCAGCATGCTCGCCTGCGCGCGCCTCGGCATCGTTCACTCAGTCGTCTTCGGCGGATTCAGCGGCGCCGCGTGCGGCCAGCGCATCGCCGATTCCGGCAGCCGCGTGCTGATCTCCATGGACGGTTACTATCGCAGCGGACAGGTCGTCGATCACAAGGAGAAGGTCGACTCGGCCGTCGCCACGGCAAGCACGGAGGGACAGGACGTCGACAAAGTCCTCGTGTGGAAACGTCATCCCGATCGCTATCTCTCCGCGACCAAGATGGTCGAAGGCCGCGACTTCATCACGCAGGACGTGCTGAAGAAGTACGCGGGAAAGAAAGTCGATCCGGTGCAGATGGATGCGACGGCGCCGCTGTTTCTCATGTACACCAGCGGCACGACGGCCAAGCCGAAGGGATGTGCGCACAGCACCGGCGGATATCTCGCGTACGTGACCGGGACGTCGAAGTACATCCTCGACATCCATCAGGACGACATCTACTGGTGCATGGCGGACATCGGCTGGATCACCGGCCACAGCTACATCGTCTACGGTCCGCTGGCCCTCGGCACGAGCAGCATCCTGTATGAAGGTGTCCCGACGTATCCCGATGCCGGCCGGCCGTGGCGCATCGCAGAGAAGTTCAAGGTGAACATCTTCCACACGGCGCCGACCGCAATCCGCATGCTGCGCAAAGTTGGTCCCGATGAGCCGGCGAAATACAAATACAACTTCAAGCTGATGGTGACCGTCGGCGAGCCGATCGAGCCGGAAGCGTGGCGCTGGTACTACAACGCTGTCGGAAAGAAGAACGCCGTCATCGTCGACACGTGGTGGCAGACCGAGACGGGCGGATTCCTCTGCAGCACGATCCCGGCGTTGCAGCCGATGAAGCCCGGCAGCGCCGGCCCCGGCATGCCCGGCATTCATCCCGTGATCTACGACGAAGAAGGAAAAGAGGTCCCGCCCGGGACGAAAGCCGGCAACATCTGCATCCGCAATCCGTGGCCGGGAATCATGCAGACGATCTGGAAAGATCCCGATCGATTCGTAAAAACGTACTACGCGAAGTACAACAGAGATCCGAAGAGCAAAGACTGGCGCGACTGGCCGTACTTCGCCGGCGACGGCGCGATGCAGGCCAAGGATGGCTACTTCCGCATCCTCGGCCGCGTCGACGATGTCATCAACGTCGCCGGACATCGCCTGGGGACCAAAGAGCTCGAGTCGGCCTGTCTCATGTGTCCAGACGTTGCCGAGGCCGCGGTCGTTCCGGTGGCGGATGAATCGCGCGGCCGCGTGCCCGAGGTTTATGTGGCGCTGAAGCCGGGAGTGAAGCCCAGCAAGGAAATCGAGCAGCGCGTCGTGAAGGAGATCGAGACCTTGATCGGCAAGATCGCGCGACCGAAGAGCGTGCGTATCGTTTCCGATATGCCGAAGACGCGCTCCGGAAAAATCATGCGGCGCGTCCTCGCGTCGATCTCGAACAGGATGCCGGTGGGTGACGT
>DASXRT010000076.1:0-4966 GCA_036506455.1 Thermoanaerobaculia bacterium | reverse complement strand
GCTTCCTTGAACCTTACCGAGGAGGGCGTAAGAATACCAGAGTTTGAGTCAACCGTCGCCACCTTCCCGCCCCTCCGCCCTTCGAACGATTCTCATCGTGCTCGCCGGTGTGATCGTGATCACAACCGCCGGTGTTTACGTGGCCTGGCGCATGACGCGCCAGGCGATGGAGAGCGTCGTCGATCGCGCGCTCACTCCGAAAGAACAGACGATCGACCTGAGCGCGCTGGTGACGCAGGTGCGCTCGTTGAGCCGGCTGGAGACCGCGTCGATGCGCGTCCTCCATATCAGCACGATCACGCAGTCGTACGAGCTGGTGCCCGACGCGATCGCCGGCGACAAGATGTCCTTTCTCGCCGCGGGCGATGTGATCGCCGGCGTCGACCTCTCGCTTCTCAATCGCAATGACGTCTGGAAACAGCCGGATGGCACGATCGTGATGCGACTGCCGCGATCGCAGATCCTCGTCACGCGCGTCGACAATCGCGAGTCTCGCGTCCTCAATCGCAAGACCGGGCTGTTTCGGCGCGCCGACGTCAATCTCGAGAGTCGCGCCCGGCAGCATGCCGAACAGGAGATCCGCAACGAAGCGCTGCGGAAGGGCATCCTGAACATGGCTTCGCAGAACGCGCAGACGAAGCTCGCGGAGTTTCTGCACACGTTGGGATTTCAGAAGGTGCAGTTCGTACAAGAAAAGCAGGTCATAGGTCGTGGGTCGTAGGTCGTAGGGGGCCTCAGCGCCTAAAGGCCCCCACGGCCGACGACCTACGACCGACGACCTGCTGTCAAAGCTTTCGCCACTTCAATGGCCCGTCGCAAGGCCGCCGACTTGTTCACGCTCTCCTGAAATTCGGTCGCAGGATCGGAGTCGAACACGATTCCCGCGCCGGCCTGCACGTAGGCGCGGCCGTTCGCCAGGAGGATCGTGCGGATCGTGATGCACGAATCGAGGTTGCCGGAGAAGCCGATGTAGGCGACGGCGCCCGCGTACGGACCGCGGCGCGTTTTCTCGAATCGATCGATCAACTCCATCGCTCGAATCTTTGGCGCACCGGACACCGTGCCGGCCGGAAAGCACGACAGAAAGACATCGACCGGCGATCGATCCTCGCGCATGACTCCTTCGACGTCGCTCACGAGGTGAATGACATGGCTGTAGCGCTCGATGCGGCGGAAGCTCATCACCTCGACGCTGCCGCTGCGGCAGACACGACCGAGATCGTTGCGTCCGAGGTCGACGAGCATCAGGTGTTCGGCATTCTCTTTCGGATCGGCGAGGAGCGATTTCTCGAGACGTTCGTCGTCCTCGCGTGTGGCGCCGCGCGGCCGCGTGCCGGCGATCGGTCGCGTCTCCGCTCTGTTGCCGGTGACGCGTACGAGCATCTCCGGTGACGAGCCGACGAGCGTGCACTCGCTGCTGCGGAGCAGGAACATGTAGGGAGAAGGATTGATCGAGCGCAGCGCGCGGTAGAGGGTCAGCGCCTCGCGCTCGTCGAAGTCGGTGTCCCAGCGCTGCGAGAGGACGATCTGAAAGATCTCGCCGGCGACGATCTCTTCCTTCGCTTCGCGCACGATGTCCTCGAACTCCTTCTGCGTGAACATCGAACGAAAATCGGCGGGCTCGATTTCCTCAGGGAACGTGATGAGATCGATGCGCGCGCCGCGCAGGCGCTCGACGGCGCTGCGGAGACGGTGCTCCGCATCCGCCGGGTTGGCGTTGCCGTCTTCCGTAAAGACGTTCACGACGACGAAGAGCCGCTGGCGGACGTGATCGAAGACGACGACGTTGTTGAAGAAGAGGAGCTTGGCATCGGGCAGAGCGATGTCGTCGGTGCGCGTGTCGGGAATGCGCTCCATCCAGCCGCCGGCGCCGTAGCCGAAGTAGCCGACCGCGCCCCCGAAAAACGGCGGAAGGCGCTCCTCGCTGTAGACGCGCAACGGGACGAGCTCGCGATTGAGCGTCCCGATCGCATCGGACGCACCGCGCTCGATCCGCAGATCGCGGCGGACGTCGAAGCCGACAAACGAATAGCGGCCTACGTTCTCGCCGCGCTCGACGCTTTCGAAGAGGAACGCTTCCTCGCCCTTCGCGGACAGCGCCGCGAATGCCGCGACCGGAGTCAACGCGTCCGCGCTCATCTCCTGCACGAACGGGATGACGTCGTACTGGCGTCGCAGCGCTGCAAACTCTTCGTTCGTCATGCGAGCGCTTTCATGAACAGCTCGTGTTGCCGTACCGCCTGTGCCTGAAGAAGGTCCCATCCGTCGAAAACCTGCACGCCATTCTCTCTCAACGTGGCGTGTCGCCGCGCGATGGCGGGGTTCCCATAGGCAGATTCGACGTACGTCAGCCCCGGACGTGACCGCAGCGGCACCTCGGCGCCCACCGTGGTCGTATTGATGATCATCTCACCGTCAAAACGCTCCAACTCATCGAGCGGCTCGGCCCGCGCGCCGAAACGCGCGGCCAGTTCGCTCCCCTTCTCTTCCGTTCGATTGAAGACCGTCACGTGCATTTGCGCGCGGCGCACGGCGACGAGGGCCGCACGCGCGGTGCCACCCGCGCCGACGATCGCGACCGACTTGCGATCGCGGCCGCAGATTTGCGACAGGATCGACTCGAATCCGTCTACGTCGGTGTTGTCGGCCACGATGGGTTTGCCGTTGACGAGCGTGTTCACCGATTCGCACTCACGCGCGTTCTCGCCGATCTCGGCTCCCCGCTGTTGGGCGAAGTTCCAGGCGTCGCGCTTGAAAGGTACGGTCACGCTCAAACCGTATGGTTCACCATTTAAAAACGGACCGGTGATCTCGTCAAAGGTTTCGATCGAGGCGATGGTGTACGCCGCGGCGACACTCTTTCTGCGGAAAAGCTCGTTGTGAATCGATGGCGAGAGGCTGTGCGCCGCCGGATTGCCGACGAGGGCGAATACTCGATCGGCGCGCAGCCGGTCGCGACGCTCACCGTAGATCTCCAGCGCGCGGCGCAGCGACAACTGTCCCGGCGCAGCGCTTCGATCATCGCTCTTGCTGACGAAGAAGAGCTCTGATCCGCGGAATGGAGCGAGGATGCGGGAGTACGTGCCGCGTTCGCCCAGTCCGATGAGCGTTGTCCGTTGTCCGTTGTCCGTTGTCCGTAGCAGTCGCAGGAGACGCTCGTTGTCGGCGAATGTTTTTGGCGTCACTGCGATCTTGACGTGCGCAGCGCCGAACGCCGACATCTTGGTCATGAGTGTCTCGACGTCGGGCATGCCATCGAAATCGTGATGCGAGAGGATGACCCGATCCGGTTGTGGCACTTGTAGCGCTGCATACTCGACATCGACAAGATCAATCCCCGCATCGATCGCTTCGCGCATCGCGTTTTCGTCAAACGGCAGCCCCCGCCGCGTGAAGATGATCGGCTTCGACGTCGCGGCGCGGAGCGCACGGATGTCGTATCGTGCGAATCGCTCGGCACGGATCTCGATGCCATCGTGATCGGCGTCGATGCTGCGAATCGCTTCGATGGCGCGCTCCGGCGTCTCCTCGAAGATCGTGACGAAGAGCTTCATCGCTGCAGCAACTCCATCCGTTCGGCAGCCGCACCCGCTTTTCGCGTGTCGCCGGCTCGCGTCCACATGTTCTGCAGGTTGCCGAGAAGGCGTTGCAGCGTCTCCCGGCCGGTCCAGGAACGTAGATTCTGACTGGAGAGACGTGCGCGACCGCCGGTGATCTGCGAAATCATCGAACCAATCTCGGCGACGGTCATCGTCGCGCCGCCGTGAAACGGATCGACATAGAGCTCGTTCAACTCGAATTGCACTTTGACGATGTAATGTCCCGGCAGACCGACACCGAACGCGTTCAGCCCGATACGGGACGCCGCGTGCAGGAAGATGATCGACAACGTCAGCGGCAAGCCGATGCGCCGGTCGATGACTTCATTCAGATACGCGTTTCGCGGATCGTAGTAGTTCGTCGCGTCCCCTCGATAGCGATCGACGTCGAACATCTCCGCGTGCAGGTGGCCGAGGCCAAAGACGGGAGGCTCAGCAGGTGCCGACTTGGCGCGCACACGCGCCGCGAGATCGTCGAGCGCACGGATGTAGTGTTCGATGTCGACCTGCGGGTAGTCCTCGACCGCGATCAGCAGCGCGCCGAGGGCGAGGTTGTCGTTGGTGATCTCGCTCTCGGCGAATTCGCGGAAGCGCCGCCGCGCCTCGGCTGGATGTATGAGCGTGCTCAAGATCGTAGACTCTATCCGATGCGGCTGCAGCGCACCGAAGCGATCATCCTGCACACCGTGCCGGCACGCGAGCGCGACAAGCTCGTGGTGTTTCTGACGCCGGAGCATGGAAAAGTGAAGGGGTGGGCGTACGGCGCGCGCGGAGGGAAGACGCGCTTCGGCGCGGCGCTGGAGCCGCTGGCGAAAGTGAGGATCGGTTACGCCGAGCGCGAAGCGGAAGAGGCCGTGCGCATCGAGTCGGTCGAGCTGATCCGGTCGCTCTTTCCGGCGCAGCAGGAACTGCTCCGCTCCGTCGCGGCGACCTATATCGCGGAAATGGTCGACACGTTCGCGCCGGCCGGCGATCCGGCGGAGCTGATCTACCGATTGCTCGACCGGTCCACGGAATCCCTTCTCAATACAAAATCTCCTCTCCACATCGTCGCCTATGTCGAAATCTGGATGCTTCGTCTCGCCGGCATCTTCCCCTCGACGCGCAACTGCATCGAATGCGGGGGCGCTCTCGGCCAGCCATTGCGCTTCGATACAAAGCTGCAGGGTTTCGTCTGCGAATCGTGCGCGACACGCGACGCGTTCATCGTCAGCAACGATGTCGCTGAGGAGCTGGAAGCGATCAACCGCCTGCCCGTGTCCGAGTTTGCGGAGCGGAGAACACCAAACGAAGTCCTCTTCGAAGTGCGTGCCCTCGCCGGCACCATCCGCCGTCACTTCCTCGGACACGAGCTGAAGTCGTTCGAG
>DASXRT010000075.1:0-12367 GCA_036506455.1 Thermoanaerobaculia bacterium | reverse complement strand
ACCGGCAGGACCTTGCCGCGCAGAGTAATCTCGCCAGTCATGGCGATGTCGCGGTGCACCGGGATCTTGGTCACGGACGAGAGCAGCGCCGTGGCCATCGTGATCCCCGCCGACGGACCATCCTTCGGAATCGCTCCCTCGGGAACATGGATGTGAATGTCGAGCGACGCGTGGAAATCGGGATCGAGCCCGAACAGCTCCGCGCGTGAGCGCACGTACGACAGCGCCGCGCGCGCCGATTCCTGCATTACGTCGCCGAGCTTGCCGGTCAGCGTCAGGTTGCCTTTGCCGCGTGAGAGCGCGACTTCCGTCGACAGAATCTCGCCGCCCACTTCGGTCCACGCGAGACCGGTGGCAAGACCGATTTCGCTCTTGTCGTGGATCTGCTGCGAGCGGAACTTCGCTTTGCCGAGGAGCTCGCGAACTTTGGAGCGATCGACGGTGATGGTGTATTCGGGACCGTGCTGCAGGACCTGACGTGCGACCTTGCGGAGGACTGAGCCGACCTCACGCTCGAGGTTGCGGACGCCCGCCTCGCGCGTGTACGAGTCGATCAGTTCTACGAGCGCGGAGTCCTCCCACGTGATCTTCGCCTCCTCCAGGCCCTGCTCCGTGCGCTGCTTCGGCACGAGGAACTGCCGTCCGATGGCCAGCTTCTCCAGATGCGTGTAACCGGAAAGCCCGATGATCTCCATGCGGTCTTTCAGCGGCGCCGGAATCGTGTGCGTCACGTTCGCAGTGGCGATGAACATGACCTTGGAGAGGTCGTACTCGACGTCGAGGTAATGATCGACAAACTGGTTGTTCTGCTCCGGATCGAGCACTTCGAGCAATGCCGCGGACGGATCGCCGCGGAAGTCCATCGACATCTTGTCGACTTCGTCGAGGAGGAAGACCGGATTGATCGTGCCGGCCTTCTTCATCCGCTGGATGATCTGACCGGGAAACGCGCCGATATAGGTGCGGCGATGACCGCGGATCTCCGCTTCATCGCGAACGCCACCGAGTGACAGCCGGACGAATTTGCGGCCGGTCGCGCGAGCGATCGATTTCGCGAGCGAAGTCTTGCCGACGCCCGGAGGTCCGACGAAACAGAGGATCGTTCCCTTCGGCTGCTTGACGAGCTGGCGCACGGCGAGGAACTCGAGGATGCGCTCTTTGATCTTCTCGAGGCCGTAGTGATCCTCGTTGAGGATCTGCTCCGCGAGATCGATGTCCTTGATCTCTTTGGTCGACTTCTTCCAGGGAACCGCGACGAGCCACTCGATGTAGTTGCGTGAGACGGTCGCTTCCGCGGAGACGCCGGGCATTGCCTCGAGCCGCTTCAGCTCCTGCATGGCCTTCTCTTTGGTCTCCTTGGGCATGCCCGCTTCTTCGATCTTCTGGCGGAGCTCTTCGATCTCATCCGAGCGATCGTCCTTGCGACCCAACTCGTGGTGGATGGCCTTGATCTTCTCGTTGAGGTAGTACTCCTTCTGCGCGCGCTCCATCTGCTTTTTCACCTTGGAGTTGATGCGCTTGTCGATGTTGATCTTTTCGATCTCGATCTCGAGGAAGTCCTGCAGCTTCTGCAGGCGTTCGTAGGGCGAAGGAGTCTCCAGGAGCTGCTGCTTCTCACTCGTCGTGATCAGCAGGTGCGAAGCGAGCGTATCGGCGAACCTGTCCGGATCGTCGAGCTTGAGCGTCGACATCACACCTTCGAAGGCGAGGTGATGCGACATCTTCGCGTACTGCTCGAAAATCTCGACGAGCTTCTGCATGTACTGCGAGACTTCGGGAGTGAGCGGATACATCGTATCGATCGCGCGAGCGTCGACCGTGACATAGCCGCCGGACTCTCGGTTGCCGACGATCTCGGCGCGGCTGAGGCCCTCGACCATCACCTTCACGTTCTGATTGGGCAGTTTCAGGTTCTGGACGACGGTAGCGACGACGCCGACGTGGTAGATCTCCTCGATCGAGGGATCATCGATCTTCGGGTCGCGTTGGGTGGCGAGGAAAATCCGCTTGTCGGCCGTGGCGAGAGTCGCCTCGAGCGCCAGGATCGACGCTCTCCGGCCGACGACGAATGGCGCCATCATCGACGGGAAGACGACCATGTCGCGCAGCGGCACTAGCGGGAGTTGCATGAGTTTATCGTCGGACATGTGGTTGTTATTTCTCTAACCGATGTAACAACGGGCCATTCCCGCCCGCCCTTCCCGCTAGCCCGCTTTCCGGTAGAGCGTAATGGGCTGGCTGCGATTGTCCACGACCTCGCGAGTGATGACACACTCGCTGATCGCGTCCTGCGACGGGATCGTGTACATGATCTCGAGCATCAGCTCTTCGATGATGATCTTCAGCCCGCGCGCGCCGACGTTGCGCTTGAGCGCCTCTTCGGCAATGGCTTCCAGCGCTTCATCGGTGAACTTCAGCGTGACGTTCTCGAAGCCCATGATGGTCTGGTACTGACGGACCAGCGAGTTCTTCGGCTCGCGCAGAATCTCGATCAGGGCAGCCTTGTCGAGCTCGTTCAACGTCGCCACGACGGGCAGACGTCCGACGAACTCAGGAATGAGTCCGAACTTGATCAGATCCTCGGGATGGACCTGCGCCAGCAGCTCGCCGGTCTTGCGATCGCGCTTGCTGGCGATCTTCGCACCGAAGCCCATCGTCTTCTCCGACAGCCGCCGCTCGATCACCTGATCGAGACCGACGAATGCGCCTCCGCACATGAAGAGGATGTTCGTCGTGTCGATCTGGATGAACTCCTGGTGCGGATGCTTGCGCCCGCCCTGCGGTGGAACGTTCGCCACAGTGCCTTCCAGGATCTTCAGAAGCGCCTGCTGCACGCCTTCGCCGGAGACGTCGCGGGTGATCGACGGGTTGTCGCCCTTGCGGCAGATCTTGTCGACCTCGTCGATGTAGACGATGCCGCGTTGCGTCTTCTCTTTGTCGTTGCCAGCGGCCTGATACAGCTTGAGGATGATGTTCTCGACATCCTCACCGACATAGCCGGCTTCGGTGAGCGTCGTCGCGTCGACGATCGTGAACGGAACGGACAGCATGCGCGCCAGCGTCTGTGCCAGCAGCGTCTTGCCCGTGCCGGTCGGACCGATCAGCATGATGTTCGACTTCTGCAGCTCGACGTCCTGCCGCGTGTTGCGCTGGTGGTAATCGATCCGCTTGTAGTGGTTGTAGACCGCGACGGCGAGCTTCTTCTTCGCCCGCTCCTGACCGATGACGTAGAGGTCGAGGAATTCCTTGATCTCTTTCGGCTTCGGCAGCGCACCGGAGCCCTCCATCGTCCCGGGCTCGTCCTTGCGATCCTCGGCGATGATGTCCAGACAGATGTCGACGCACTCGTCGCAGATGTAGACGGTGGGTCCGGCGATCAGCTTCTTGACGTCGCGCTGACTCTTGTTGCAAAAGCTACAACGCAATACGTCGCCGCTGTTGCCCTTTTTTGACATTGTCCGGTCCGGTCCCTTCCCGTGGGTGACTCAATTCTCCGCTGCGCTTCCTGAGGGTGTCAACTCAGCGAGGTCAAACGGCATTCCACTTTGGAGTGCGGTGTCTTGACACCGCCTTCAGACGGCGGCGGCAAGCCGCCGCACTCCAAGCTAATCACGTTTTGCAATCACCTGGTCAACGATCCCATAGTCGACCGCATCCACGGCCTGCAGAATGTAGTCGCGGTCCGTGTCACGCGCGATCTTGTCCACAGGTTGGCCGGTGTGATGGGCGAGAATCTCGTTGAGACGATGCCGCTGTCGCAGGATGTCCTTGGCGTGAATGTCGATGTCGGTGGCCTGTCCGCCCAGCCCCTGCATCCACGGCTGATGGATGAGCACGCGCGAGTTTGGCAGGCAGTAGCGTTTGGTCTTATTGCCCGCAGCGAGGAGAACGGCGGCCATCGACGCCGCCTGCCCGATGCAGATGGTGGCGATGTCGGGCTTCACGTACTGCATCGTGTCATAGATAGCCAGCCCGGCGGTAATCGATCCTCCCGGTGAATTGATGTAGATGGAGATGTCCTTCTCCGGATTCTCCGCCTCGAGGAAGAGCATCTGGGCGATGATCAGATTCGAGACGGTGTCATCGATCGGCTGACCGAGGAAGATGACGTTGTCTTTGAGGAGGCGCGAGTAGATGTCGTAGGCGCGCTCGCCACGCGACGTCTGCTCGACAACCATCGGGACTAACACCATGGGATGAGTCTCCTTTACTGCTCTCGCGGAGTGTACCCCGACTTCGACCACGTGCTCCTGAACGAATGGTCAGTGTGCTCACATCAGGCACGCGGCTTTGCTTCTCGGAGCACGAGCTCCAACGCTTTTTCCTGCGCCAGCGACGTTCGCAGCGCTTCATATCCGCCATCGTGCTTGAGGTGATGCTTCACATCGGCGAACTCGCGTCCCTGTTCGTTTGCGGCGCGACGGATCTCTGCGTCCACCTCGACGTCGCTCACTGCGATCCCTTCCTTACGCGCGATCGCTTCGAGGATCAGTCCGCGCTTCACGCGCTTGACCGCTTCGGGACGAAAGTCCTCGCCGATGCGCCGCCAGTCGAGATCTGCTTTCTCGATGTCGATGCCTTGTGAGGCGAGGAACCGCGCGTAATTCTGGAGCGATTTGCCGAGCTCCTCTTCGACGAGCGTCTCGGGCACGTCGAAGTTGTGTGCGGCGATCAGCGCGTCGCCGATCTGGTTCCGCTTCGCGCGCAAGACTTCCATCTCGCGATGGCGGCGGAGGTCGTTGGCGATCGCCTCGCGCATCTGGGCGACGCTCTCCCAACCGCCGACGCTCTTCGCGAACTCGTCGTTCACTTCGGGCTTCTCCTGAACACGAATCTCTTTCAGCGTCACATCGTGGCGAACGCTCTTGCCGCGGAACGCTTCGGTGCTCGCGTCTTCACCGTACGCTTTGTCGAATGACGCGCCCTCGCCCGGCTTCTTGCCGCGCAACGCATCGTGAAGCTCGGGAAGCGGCGACTCCTCGCCCATCTTGAAATGCCCGGAGTCCGATTTCGTCTCCATCCCCTCGGCGTTCGAAACGATGTCGATCACCGCGAAGTCGCCGTCGCCGAGTCCGCGCTCGGGCTCGGGCCTGTACGCACTGGCCTGCTCGCGCAGACGCTCGATCATCTGATCGACGTCGGCATCCGTGACCTCGACCTTCGGTTCATCGACCTCGATGCCGCGATACTCGTGAAGCTCGATCTGCGGCTTCACTTCGAAGTTCGCCTTGTATTTGACCGGAGCACCTTCGATGTAGGGGTCGAGGCGCTCGAGCTCCGGATCGCCGACCGGCTCGAGGCCTTTCTCGGCGATCGCTTCTCGGAAGCTCACCGGCAGCAGCCGGTTCATCACTTCGTCCTGAATCTCTTTGGCGAAACGCGAGCGGACGACATTCGCCGGAATCTTGCCCGGTCGAAAACCGGGCAACTTCGCATGACGCGAGAACTCGCTGGTGACGCGCTGCGCCTCATTGGTGATGCGCTCCGCGGGGATCTCGACCTCGACGGATTTCTTGACGGCAGAGATATCTTGGTAGCTCAAAAGCATAAATGTTGAATGTTAAATGTTGAATGGTAAATGTTGAATGTTTTATTTTTCATTTCAAATTCAACATTCAACATTCAACATTTCGGTTTTCCTGGTGCGAAAGGCGGGACTCGAACCCGCACGGCTGCAAGGCCACTGGATCCTAAGTCCAGCGCGTCTGCCAATTCCGCCACTTTCGCCCGCTGGCAGGGTAATGCAAAATGGTGCCCCCGCCAGGACTCGAACCTGGAACCAATGGATTAAGAGTCCACTGCTCTACCAATTGAGCTACGGAGGCGTGAAGGCGCGGATTCTAGGAGGCGACGCCGGCTCCGTCAAGGCGAGCAGCGGCCAATCCGTCGTAGAGCAAACGCTCGCCACGACGCAAGTAATCCCACGATGAGTAAAGAGTGACGACAAGCGCGATGCGGAACAACGCTTTAGCCAGCGGCAGCAGGGAAGGCACGAACGCATTGACGCCGATCGTCGTCCCCAGCGTGAACGCTTGAAGCACCGTCGAGGTCTTTCCCGCGATCGAGGGAGGGAAGCGCTTCACGCGCACACGCGTGTAGAGCAGATAAGCGAACATGAGGATGAGAAAGTCGCGGATGAAAACGACGAACGTCAGCCAGCCCGGGATCCTCAGCAGCGGCTCATTGCTGAACGTGTAGAAGAGATACCCCGAGATCATCATCGTCTTGTCCGCGGCCGGATCGAGCAGCGCACCGACACGCGAGCGCTGGTTGAATCGCCGCGCGATCATTCCATCGAGGATGTCCGTAACCGCGGCGCTGACGAACAGAACAAACGCCACCGTAAACATCCCTCTGATCGACGCCGCAATGAAGAAGGGCACCAGGAGGAGGCGCAGGATTGTGAGGAGGTTTGGGATCGTGAACATCGTGGGTCGTCGGTCGTAGGTCGTAGGTCATGGGGGCTTTGCGCCCTGAGGCCCCCACGACCTACGACCCACGACCTACGACCTGTTTATCACGCTTCCGCTCGAAACTGATCGAGCGCGTTCTTCGAGAGGTAGACAGTCTTGCCTTCCGAGAGCAAGAGGTCCTGGCGGATCAGCTCGTGGATCAGGCGGGAGACGGTCTCACGCGAGGTGCCGATCATGTTGGCGATGGCCTGATGCGTCGGCCGGGTCACGGCGACGTATCCGTTATCGAGCACCTTGCCCTGCTGCTGCGCGAGATCGAGGAAGAAGCGCGCCAGACGGCCGTAGACATCCATCGTGGCGAGCGATTCGATGCGATTCGATGTTCTGCGCACGCGCCGCGACAGTTCGATGAGGATCTTCTTCGTGATCGAGAAGTTCTCCTTCAGGATCTCCAGAAAGTCGGTACGCCAGATTGTGACGACTTCCAGCGGCTCCATGGCCACGACCGTCGCCGACCGCGGCTCGTCATCGAGCAGCGACATCTCCCCGAAGAAGTCGCCAGGTCCCATCATCGAGAGGATGATCTCCTTCCCTTCCGGAGAGATCATCGTGATCTTCACTTTCCCTTCGCGGATGATGCAGAAGACATCGCCGCTCTCATCGGCGTGGAAGATCACGTCGTCCTTCGCATAGCGACGAGTCTTGGCCACACCGGCGATCGACGCCAATTCGCGGTCGTCGAGCTCCGCGAAAAGGGAGAGTTTCCGGAAGAGTGCCGGCTGCATTTTCAGCCGATTCTAGCAGTTGGACGTTGTTCGTTGTACGTTACGTGCTCCATCGACCGAGAGAGGAAAAAGTTCATGAAGAAATTCATCGCCGCAGTGGCCATGTGCGCGGCAACCGCACTTCCCGCCGCGGACTCCCCCGATCTGACGATGCAGACTCGTATCCGCCAGGAAGGATTACGCAATTCGAAGGTGATGGAAACCGCCTCCGGACTGATGGACGGCATCGGAGCGCGGCTCACCGGCTCACCCAACATGAAGCGCGCCAACGAATGGACGCGCGACAAGCTGACCGAGTTCGGCTTGTCGAACGCACATCTGGAGAGCTGGGGCCCGTTCGGCCGCGGATGGAGCTACGAATCGTGCTCGGTCCGTCTCCTGGCACCCGACGTCATGCCACTCAGTGCGATTCCGAAGGCATGGTCGCCGGGCACGAACGGTCCGCTCCGCGGCAAGCCGGTGAAGGTGAAGCTGGAGACGAGCGATGATCTGCAGAAGCAGAAGGGAAAGCTCGAAGGCAGGATCGTGATGTCGACGGACCCGGCGACACCGAGACCTCACGATCAACCTGATTTCCGGCGCTACGACACGAAGGAGCTCGAAGCGCTCGAGCAGTACGACATTGCGCCGAGGCAGCGATTCGCTCCGGAAGAGGGAGTGCGCCGGCGGCGGTTCCGCCGCGAGCTCGCGAAGTTTCTGCAGGACGAGAAAGTCGCGGCTGTCATCGAAGAAGGTCGCGGCGATTTCGGCACGATGGTCGTGCAGCAGTCAGGGTCGCAGAAGCCCGATGAGCCCCAGGGTGTGCCGACCGTGACCATGGCCGCCGAGCACTACGATCGTCTGGCTCGTCTCCTCGATGCCGGAAAGGACGTCGAAGTCGAGCTCGACTTTCACACCACGCTCTACGATCAGGATCCGAACGCTTACAACACGATCGCCGAGATTCCCGGGAGCGACAAAAAAGGTGAAGTGGTCATGCTGGGCGCTCATCTCGACTCGTGGCACAGCGGAACCGGCGCGACGGACAATGGCGCCGGCGTCGTCGCCTCGATGGAAGCGGTGAGGATTCTCAAAGCGATCGGGATCGCTCCGAAGCGCACCATCCGCATCGCCCTCTGGAGCGGCGAAGAGCAGGGACTCCTCGGATCGCGCGCTTACGTCGCGCAGCATTTTGGAAGTCGCGCCGAGCCGAAAGATCCGAAACAGCGCGACCTGCCGCTGTCGATGCGAACAGAAAAGACTCCGCTCGTGCTGAAGCCGGAGCATGCGAAGCTTTCGGCGTATTTCAATCTCGATAACGGAACCGGCAAGGTGCGCGGCGTCTATGCGCAGAGCAACGTCGCCATCGGTCCGATCTTCGAATCATGGATCGCGCCGCTGAAGGACCTCAGCGTGACGACCGTGACCATGCGCAATACCGGCAGCACCGATCATGTCTCGTTCGACGAAGTCGGATTGCCTGGATTTCAGTTCATCCAGGACCAGATCGAATACGACACGCGCACACATCACACGAACTGGGATACGTACGAGCGCCTGCAGAAAGAGGATCTGATGCAGGCCGCGACCGTAATCGCCACCTTCGTGTGGGAAGCGGCGAACAGACCGGACGTGATGCCGCGCAAGCCGCTGTCGCAGTCGGATCTGGCGCCGGCAGTGACAACGCCGCATTAATCGTCAGCCGAAGAAGCGCGTCCTCGTGACGACCCAGGCGATCGTCAGCGTGTCTTTCAACGGTCTGTAGTGACTCGTCGATTGCCCGTCGACGAACCCGAGGTCGATGGGCGTGGTGAGGACTTTGAAGCCGCCGCGGCCCGCGCGCACGATCACTTCGCTCTCCATCGCAAACCCGTCTGAGCGCAGCCTGATCGCGCGAAGGAGTCGTGTCGAGTAAAAGCGGTAGCCGCTCTGCGAGTCGGTGACATCGGTGCCCGATGCGAAGGCGATCGTCCATGCCGAGAATCGATTGGCCATTCGTCGGCGCGGAAGCATCTGACCGAAGAGATGCGCGCGGCCGCCGATGATCAGGTCGCCACCAGTCTCCTCATGGCATTTCAGAAATTTCGGGATCTCGCGCGGAAGGTGCTGACCATCGGCATCGAGCGTGATCACCCCATCGAAACCGTGTTCGCATGCCCACTTGAAGCCGGTCTTCAGGGCCGCACCTTTGCCGCGATTGACGTCATGCGTGAGCACGGTCGCACCCGCGCGCGCGGCGACGTCGCCTGTGCCGTCTTTCGATCCATCATCGATGACGACCACGGTGTCGATCTGCTCATGCGCGCCACGGACGACCGGCTCGAGCAATCGCGCGGCATTGAGTGCCGGAATGATCGCGGCGACGCGCAGAGTCACGCCGCTTTCCTCGACAGCACCGCGCTGACGATGCCGCCGCCGGCGGAGATCGAATTCACCAGGAGGTGATCGAGCGCGAGGTCACGCTGCTCGCGAGTGGCATCGAAACTCATGTCGTCGTCACGATCATCGAAACCAGGCGAGGCATGCAGCGTCTGTTCATCGATCGCCAGCGCTGCTGCTGTGAGTTGCAGGGCGCCGCCGCCGGCGTACTCGCCAAAGTAACCCTTCGTGGCCACGACCGGTGGAACTCGATCGCCGAACAGCGCCTGGATTGCGCAGTATTCGAGCCGGTCTGCGCGGCGGCTGCTGTTCGCGGAGGCATAGATCGCTCCGATCATGGAAGGATCGAGCTCGGCATCCTCGATTGCGGAGCGCATCGCGGTGACGACCGCTTCGTGTCCGACCCCCCAGTCGGAGATCGTGGCGCTGGTATCGCGCGCGATACCGAATCCCGAAATGTATGCGTAAGGTGGCGATGCATGCTTCGATTCGATGATCAGCACTGCACTGCCTTCGCCGAGGACGATGCCGTTGCGGCGGCGGTCGAATGGGCGTGACTGTTCATCGATGACCCCATTGCTGTGCGCGAGCGCGCCGATACGATCGAGCACGCTGAAGATCATCTCGTTGACTTCTTCGACGCCGCCGGTCAGCGCAGCACGCAAGTTTCCTTTGACGATTTGCGACGACGCATACATCGCCGCGGCCAGAGCCGACGATTCACGCTGCGTCACGGTGACGTTGAAGCCACGCAATCCGTTTTCGATGGCGATGTGACTGCCGGGCGCGTTCGCCACCGATTCCGCGAAGAGTTGCGGCGGCGCGAGCGCGGCACCTTTCTCGACATACTCCTGCATGTAATCGACCGACGTCTGCACCGGACCGAATGCCGTGCCGATCGCGACACCAGTCTCGCTGGTGAGCGGATCGGATCCGCGATCGATCATGGCCAGCCTCGCCGCGGCCACGCCGTATCGCGACAACGTGTTCATGCGGCGCATCTTCATCGGCGAGATGAATTCGCGCGGATTGAATTCTCTGATCAGAGCAGCCTTGTGAGCCGACAGTCCCGCGGTGTCGAACCGAGCGATGTCGGCGACCGCGCTTTTCCCGCTGCGGAGCAGGGCGCGAAACGCGTCGACACCGACGGCGCCCGGTGCGATCACGCCGATGCCGGTGATCGCAACTCGAGTCATGCTCGCTTGAACATCAACGAGACGTTGCTGCCACCGAAACCGAAGGTGTTGGAGAGGACGGAAGTCATCACCATCGGCCGTGGTGTGTGCGGGATGTAGTCGAGTGTGCAATCGGCCGCAGCGGAATTGAGGCGCAGCGTCGGCGGCGCGGTCTGATTCATGATCGATAGAACCGTCACCGCCGCTTCGACCCCACCGGCCGCTCCGAGTGTGTGGCCGAAATACGATTTGCTCGATGAAACCGGAACGGTCGGGCCGACCGCAGAAATGATCGCTTTCGTCTCCGCCGAATCATTCAGCAGTGTGCCTGTACCGTGCGCGTTGACATAGTCGACTCGCGCCGCTCCGCTCTCTGCCAGCGCCGCGCGCATCGCCAGCTCCGCCCCCCGCCCATCCTCGGCCGGCGCCGTCGGATGATGCGCGTCGCATGACGCGCCATAACCGCAGAACTCGGCGAGGATCTTCGCGCCGCGCGCATTGGCATCGTCCCATCGTTCGAGAACGAGGTACGCGGCCCCTTCACCGAGAGTGATGCCCTTGCGATCGGCACCGAAGGGAGAGCACGGCTGCGGATCGACAGCCTGCAGAACGTTGAAACCGCTGTAAGTCAGACGACAGAGCGCGTCGCTGCCGCCGGCGATCGCGACGTCCGCATGTCGCGAGCGAAGGTAATCGGCAGCCATTCCGATCGCTGCGCCTGCCGAAGCGCACGCGGTGGCGTTGGAGATGACTCCGCCGCCGAGCTTGAACACGCGGGCTACCGCATCGGAAGGGCCAGACGTCGGTTGCTGCAGCACGCGCGACGCAGCCGCGCGACGCCTGCCGACGACGATGCGATGGAAGTAATACTGTTCGCCTTCGAGAAGGCCGCCGGTCGATGTACCAGTAGAGACGATGGCGCGATCGACCGGCAGCGCCTTCCCGCCACCGTTCGCCTGCTCGATCGCTTCATGTGCGGCAACCACCGCCAGAAGATCGGTACGCGACAAACGCTTCACATCGCGCTTCGCGATCGGGATGCGAATGTCGGTCACTTCGGCGGCAATGTCGGTGGGGAACGTCTCCCCTGGAAAGCGCGTCAGCTTGCCGATTCCTGCGCGCGACTCCACGATCGAGCGCCACACTTCCTCTTTGTTCCGCCCGATCGAGCAGATGATGCCGACGCCGGTGACGGCGATTCGCACGTTGAGATCAGGTTTGCGCATGTCTCAGGGAGCCGCGAGATAAAACCGGCCTCGTGCGACTTCTAGTCCATCGATGGAGGCCGTTCCGGTGAAGCGGAAGATACGACCGAAATCAGCGTCGACGTTGACGCGCACGACCACGACGTCGCCGGGCTCGATCGCCTGCACGATCTCACAGTTGTCGATGCCGCTGAGAAATCCCTGAGCGTCGAAAACGAGTCCGCCGGCGAATTGCGCCATCGCCTCGATCAACATGATCTGTGGCGGCATCGATTCGTTCGCCGTCCAGAGAAACTTCCCTTCGATCGATTTGTCATCCTTGCGGATCAGTGCTGACGCCGCGCGAAACGGGATCTGGTGGGGCAGTGACGATAGCCAGCTCACGGTAGGGGTCAGGTCTTTGGTTCTTCCTTTTTTCTTCCGTGTGTAGA
>DASXRT010000074.1:0-15401 GCA_036506455.1 Thermoanaerobaculia bacterium | reverse complement strand
TCGAGAAACTTCTTCGCGTCGCCGACGATCACGACGCTCGCCGCGGCTGCGCCGAGGGTTGCACCGGCGAATTCGCGAGCCTGCTGCGGAGTGATCGCCTGCACGCCGCTGATGTAGCGATTGATCTCATCGAGCGAAAGGCCATGCAGCGCGAGAAACGAGATGCGATCGACGAGTCCTGAGCTGGTCTCGAGCGAGCGGCCGAAGCTGCCGATGAGCACCGCTTTTCTCGGTGTCAGCTCGGTCTCCGGCAAATCGCCGGTCGACAGCCGGTTCATCTCATCGACGATGATGCCTGCCACTTCTGCGGCTGACTCGTTCTTCGTCTGCGTCGTGGCCATGAATGGGCCGACGTCGCGCCGCAGCTCGAACACGCTGCTCGCTCCATAGGTCAAGCCGCGCTTCACGCGAATCTCCTGGTTCAATCGCGCCGAATAGCCGCCGCCGAGGACCGAGTTGGCGACGATCGCCGCGAAGTAGAGCGGATCGTTGCGGCGAATCCCCTTGCGCGTGACGACGACCGCCGCCTGGCCGGCGTCGGGCATGTCGATGACGACGACTTTTGGTTGCTGTGTGGCGCCGCCGGCTTCGGCGGCCAGCTCCGTCGAAGTCGCCGGAGCCACACTCTTCCAGGAACCGAATATCTTCTCAGCGAGCGCGAATCCATCGTCCGCTTTCACATCGCCGGCGACGACAAGCACCGAATTCTCGGGCCGATAGTACTGGTCGTGGAAATTGACGATTGCGTCGCGCTGAATTTTCGCGAGCGACTCGAGCGTGCCGCCGACGTTGTGCCCGTAGGGTGATCCGGCGAAAACGACCCGCGCAGCGACGAATCGGGCCAGCGACAACGGCTGTTGCATCGACACGCGGAGCGCGTCGATGGCCTGCTGCCTCAGCCGTTCGATCTCTTCCGATGTGAACGCAGGATTGCGCGTCACATCGGCGACGAAGTCCATGGCCTTCGCCAGATTCGGCGACATTACGCTCACGTTGATCCACGACTCGTCGAATGCCGCATCGCTCTCGATCGTGGCGCCGAGGGCTTCGACGCCGCGCGCGATTTGCTCGGCTGACCGCGTCTTCGTGCCTTTCGTCAGCAGCGATGCGGTGAACTGCGCGACGCCCGCGAGCTCCGACGGATCGCGCTCGGCGCCCGTCTTGACCATCAAACGCGCGGAGACGAGCGGTACATCATGCTTGCCCACGACGATCACGCGCAGACCATTGGCCAGCGTTTTCTCGACAGGCTGTGGGATCTGCGGCTGCCGCGGAGGAGCCGGCGCAGGCGGCGTGACCTGCTGCGCGCCGGCGACGACGGCGACGAATAACAGCGTGATGAGCGAGCGCTTCACTTCGCACCACCTTCGTACGCGATCACCACCGATTTTGCATCCTGCACGTATTTGCGCATGACGCGCTGCACGTCGGCCGCAGTCACGTCCTGCAACTTCTCGAGCCCGCGATTCACTTCTTCCGCGTTCCGCGTGAGCACGATGGCCTGACCGATCGCAAACGCTTTGCCGTTGTTCGTCTCGCGCTCTTTGAGCGCATCGGTCAGAAGAAGATTCTTCGCTTTCGTCAGCTCCGCTGTGGTGACCGGCTTCTCCGCGAGCGACTTCAATTGGGCGCGAAGCTCCTTCTCCCCTTCTTTCGAGTCATGACCGGTGGCCATGATCGCCAGAACCCCGAAGAGACCGAGGTCCTCTTTCAAGTCAGCGTCGGCTTCGATTTCCTGGGCGACCTGCTTCTTGTAGACCAGCGACTGATAGAGCCGCGACGACTCCCCTTTGCCGAGGATCGCGGCGGCGACCGTGAGCGCGTAGGAATCGGGGCTGGACGCCGCCGGCGCGAGCCATGTGATCGCCACCGCGGGCAGAGGGACGTTCGGTCCGTGCTCGACCACGCGCTTCATTGCCCCGCGCCGCGGCTCTTTCGTCTCCACTCGCGGAATCGGCTTCGACGGCTTCTCAATGGGACCGAAGTATTTGTCGATCCAGGCGTCGAGCTGCGCCGCATCGAAGTCGCCGACGACGATCAGATCGGCGTTGTCGGGACGGTAGTAGGTGTCGTGGAATCGCCGGACGTCGTCGAGCGTGGAGGCGTCGAGATCTTCGATCGACCCGATACCCGGCCTTCGATAGGGATGTTTCGTGAACGAGTCCTTCGTGATCGCATAGTAGAAGCGGCCATATGGCGGCGCGAGAATGCGGTAGCGGAACTCCTCCTTCACCACATCGCGCTCCGATTTGAAATTGGCCTCGTCGACGTTGAGCGATCCCATGCGATCTGCTTCCGCCCATAGCAGCGTCTCGAGGTAATTCGACGGAACAACTTCGTAGTATGGCGTCGCGTCGTCGAACGTCGTCGCGTTGTTGAACCCGCCCACGTCCTCGGTCAGGCGGTCCATCATCTCCGCCTTCATGTGCGCGGTGCTCTTGAACATCATGTGCTCGAAGAGATGCGCGAAGCCGCTGCGATGCTCCGGGTCGTTCTTCGATCCGACGCGATACCACACCTGGATCGACACCGTCGGCGTGGAATGATCTTCGGCACTGTAGACGTCAATACCATTCGCGAGCGTACGGTGCCGATACTGGATCGGCGGAATGGTCAGACCTGCAGCGAATGCGCTCGCCGCGAAAAGCAAACCGCAAACGGCCAACCGCAAACTTTTCATTCGTACCTCAGCGCCTCGATCGGATTCAGCTCCGCAGCCCGCGTTGCGGGATAGATGCCGGAAACGAGGCCGACGGTGATCGACACGCCGGTCGAAAGGGTGAGCGACCAGAACGTGATCACCGTCGGCCAACCTGCATATGCGGCCACAAGCCTCGCCAGCACGATGCCGATGATAATTCCGGAGATTCCGCCGATGAGACTGATCGCAAACGATTCGATGACAAACTGCGAACGGATATCGGTGCGGCGCGCTCCGATGGCGCGGCGCACGCCGATCTCACGCGTGCGCTCGAGGACCGAAGCCAGCATGATGTTCATGATGCCGATGCCGCCGACGAGGAGGGAGATGCCGGCAATCGATCCCATGACGATGTTGAAGATCCGCTGCGTCTGACGCTGCTGCTCGAGCAACGCTTCGGGGATGATGACGTCGTAATCGTCGGCGCCGCCGTGCAGACGGTCGAGCAGCGGCTTGACGAGATCGGCGACGCTGCGCGGCGACACCCCTTCCTTGACGGTCACCATCAACTCATCGACCGGCGCATCGAGAGGATCGCGATCGAACTTCCGCATCGCCGTCGATACCGGCAGCCAGATCTCCTGCGCGTTCGAGCCCGCGGGAAGTCCGCCGCGCGTCGAACTGGCGCCGACCGGATCGCTCGTCAGGATGCCGATTACTTCGAGCCAGACATCATTGACCTTGAGCTGCTTGCCGAGGGCCGGCCCGTAGCCGAAGAGATTGCGCCGGATCTCAGGGCCGATCACGCACACCTGCGCATGCTCCCCCTCATCGCGCGAGTCGAAGAACCGTCCCTCGGCGAGCTTCACGGTAGCGACTTCGCGATAGCGAGACGAGACGCCGATGACGCGCCCTTTCGTCTTCCCTGTCAGTGAAAGGATCTTGTAAGGCTTGACTTCAACGCGCGGCAGCACGCGATCGACGTTGGGCACCGCCTCCATGATCGCTTCAGCGTCGCGCAAAGACACGCCGAGCGATTTCTTGCGCAGCTCGGCGCGCTCCTCCGGCTTGATCTCTTTTGCGCGGACGATGACGTTGCGCAGCCCGAGCTTGCCGATGGTCTCCAGCGCCTTCTGCTCGCCGCCGGCGCCGATCGAGAGCATCGCGATCACAGCACCGACGCCGAAGATCATGCCGAGCATGGTCAGAGCGGTGCGGAGCTTGTGGCGAGCGAGATTGTGGAGGGCGGTGGTGAACGTCTCGACGTCCGTCATCCTTCATCCTTCTTTTCCGTCGGGTCCGTCAGCGCGAGCTCATCGCCGCGCGACAATCCCTTCGTCACCACCACCCGCCCCGCCGATGAGGATGAGATCGTGATCTCGACCGGGTCGAATCGATCGCCATGTTTCCGGTAGGCGATCTTCTTTCCCTCTCTGTCGAACATCGCCTGACGCGGGATCGTGAATGCGTGGGCGAGATTTTCGAGCTCGAGCACCGCGCGCACGCGCGTGCCCGGCTTCATCGCCACGGGATCGGTGCGATCGAGAGTCACGGTCACGCCGAAGTACTGCACCGGCACGCCGCGCATCCGCGGGCGCGCGAGCTTGTCGACCTGCGTGATCTTGCCGGAGTACTTCACGCCCGGCCGCGCCTCGAGGGAGACCTGCGCCTTCTGCCCGATGGCGAGACCGGCGGCATCCGCTTCGAGAACGAATACCTCCGCTTTCATCGCTTTGAGATCGGGAATCTCGCCGATCGGGGAGCCCTGCCAGACTGTCGCGCCGACGCGTGGGATCTCGCCGCGCCAGTCGCGCTGCAGGACGATGATGCCGTCATGAGGGGCCACGATCTCCAGCGCTTTCAATCCCTGCTCCGCCGTGCGAATGCGCAATCCCGCTTTGCGATCTTCGATGGCGAGAAGATCGCGATCCGTCTTCGCCAGCATCTCGCGGACGCCCAGGACCTCTTCAGCGTGCGTCTTTTTTTCGCCGGCGAGCTGCTGGTCCGTCTCCGCTTCGATGCGCTGATAGCGCGAGAAGACTTCCGCGTCGTCGAACCTGAATCGGCGCGCTGCTTCCAGCTCGCTCTGGGCCTGGTGAGCATCGCGCTTCAGATTCGTGCGCGTCGTCGACGAATCGGTATCGGCGCGAGACAGCTTGTTCGCCGCGGTCGCGCGATCCTCGGTGCCGCCCAGGAGCTCGTTCTCGAATTCCGTCGGATCGAAGCGAACGATGGAGTCGTCCTTCTTGACGACCGAGCCGTCGTCGGCGATCCACGCGATCTTCAATGGACGCGGAACATCGTGCGGCGCAGTGATCGGCGTCGCCTCGACTGCCTTGAGTGTTCCATCCGCCGTCACGCGCCGCGTGAACTGCGATGGCTCGACTCGATACGTCGCGATCGACGGAGCAGGTCGACGAAACGCCGCGATGAGCACAGCGGCGACGAGGAGCAAGGCCACCGACGCGGCGATGGCGATGGTGCGCTTCATGACTTCTGCTGCTCCTGGAGAACGAGGATCCGGTCACGCGCCGACAACCCATCGTTGACCTGCACCATCTCGTCGTTCTCGCGGCCGAGTTTCAGCGGCACTTCCTTGACAGAAAAGAGGCCGCGACGATAAGCGACCGGGCCGTGATCGGAGACGAAGACGGCGCTGCGAGGGATGATGAGCGCGTTCCTGGTGCGCGACAGCTCGACCGTGCCTTTGAATCGCATTCCCGGCCGCATCTTCACCGGATCGGTGCGATCGAGCGCGATGTCGACACGCAGCACCTTCAGCGGATCCTTCGTGCCCTGCTTCTGCTGCACGGTCTGCGCGGCGGTCGTGATCGTGCCGCGGAATACTTCATCGGGATGAGCATCGAGTCGAAACGACACATGCTGCCCCGGAGAGACGCGTCCGGCATCGACTTCATCGACTTCGCCCTTGGCCATCATCTTGTTCAGATTCGGGATCTCGATCGCGCGCTCCATCCGCCAGCACGTGTCGCCGACTTTCTTCTTGTCGCCGCGCCAGTTCGTGGGATAGACGATCGTGCCGTTGCGCGGCGCGAGGATCGTCATCTGGCGGATGGCATCCTGCGTTTGCGCCACGATCGCGGCGGCCTGTTTCTGTTTGCTCTCGAGCAGCAGGATCTCCGCGGTCGCGGCATTCTCGAACGCGCGAATGCGCGCGCGAATCGCCGCGGTCTCGCGCTTCGCGAGCGCGTAGTCGAGCTCGACCTGCTTCCGCTCGTTGATGCCGACGATGTCGTTCGGCGCTTCGAGCTTCAGCGACGTCTTCCGCATCTTCGCTTCCGCCTCGGCCAGCTTGAGGCGCTCGTCTTTGGTGCGCAGCGCGAGATCGGCGCGTTTCTTCTCGATGCTCTTCAGCGCCTCATCGCTCTCGGCGCGCTTTTCGTCGAGACGCCGCTGCAGATCCGTGGTATCGAAGCCGAGGACCGGGACGCCTTTCGTCACGTCGGAGCCCTCGGGCGCCATCATCGAAATCTTGAAGTCCCAGACATCGGGCAGCAGCGGCGGCCCGAATGTGTCCGATTCCACCGCGGCGAGCGTGCCGATCACCTCGACGCCGCTGACCAGATCGCCGCGCGTCGGATGGACCCACTCGCCCTGCCGATCGGCGGCGAGCTTGTTGCGCAGCGACAGCCCGGCGCCGAAGAAGATGATCACGGCGAAGAGCGGAAGCGCGACGCGCGGCCGAAGCAATTTAGCCATTGACGCTCTCCAGCCGTTGGCCTTCTTTCAGCCCATCGGTGACGACGCAGTCCTGCGCGTTGCATGCGCCAACCGTCACATTGACCGACTTCCCGCCTTCGAGATGCGCCCGCGGACTTTTCGCCGAAAGGTCGAGGGCGGCGCGCGGCGCGATCAGCGCATTCGCCACAGTTTGTGTCCGCACCACAACCCGCGCGGAAAGGCCGGGTCGCATGCGCTTCACATCGATGCGGCTCAGGTTCACTGTCAGTTTGAACGCGCGCCGCAATGACTGACGATTGCTCTCCTGGGCCACGGCAGAGATGCTTGTGACCGCACCGGTGAACGTCACGCCGGGATAACCGTCGAGCACAACGGTGGCCGGCATGCCGACGGCGACACGTCCGTCGTCGACATCCGCGAGTGCCGCGCTGACGCGCAGCGACGACATCTCCGGAATCAGAGCGAGCGGAAATCCGACCCACACGGTGTCGCCGTTCTGGATCTTGCGGCCCTCCCAGGGATGGTCGCGCACGATGACGATGCCGTCGCGCGGCGCGCGAAGAACCACCGACTCGATCGCTTCTTCGGCGCGATGGATCTCGCGCTGCGCCTTGGTCAGGCGAAGCTGCAGATTGCGCCGATCGGCCTCGACCTCTTTCTTCTGCGACGCCAGAACGTCCTTCGCCTTCGCGAATTCGACTGACGCGCGCTCGAACTTGATCTGACGATCCTGGTGCTCGCGCGCCGAGAGGATCTCCTTCGGGACGGAGGCGTCGATCCTCGCTTTGTCGAGCTCGGACTTGCGCGTGTCGAAGTCGAGCTGTTTCTGCTCGAGGTCGGCCTTCCACTCCGATTGTTTCTGCTGAATTTCCTGAAGGACCTGCAACTCGGTCTGGCGTTTGGAGTCGAGATCGGTCGTGAACGACGAGTTGTCGAGCTCCACGACGCGCTCGCCCTTCTTGACCTCGACGCCGTCGGTGGCCAGCCACTTGATCGAGCTCTGCCACTGCGGAAGCATGGGCACGGTGATCGCTTCGCCGCGCGCCGCTTCCAGCTCGCCGGTCAGGATGAGCTCTCTCGACAACGTCCCGCGCCGCACGCGCAACGCGTTGCGCGAAGCTTCCTCCGAATAGCCGGAGAAACAGGACGCGATCAGGAGCGCCGCCGCGGCCGCGAAAAGATCGACGCGCATCTTCGAGCTCTTACGCATTCTAAAGTCAGTCGTTAGACGTTATCCGGACGATGTGGTTACGTCCGTACGGCTGTAACAATTCCCGTTACAATCGATCCATGTCCGATGCATCTGTAGGCACCCGCGCCCGGTTCACGTTGCGGCGCGTCACCGCCGGTGACCGCACGTTCGCGGACGAGATCCGGGCCGGCCTCACCGCGGTCCAGAAATCCATTCCCCCGCGCTACTTCTACGACGACCTCGGCTCATCGCTTTTCGAGGCCATCACCTATCTGCCCGAGTATTACGTCACGCGCGCGGAGACCGAGCTTCTGCGGCGCCACGCCCACGAGATCATCAATGCGGTCGGAAGCGTGTCGCGCGTGGTGGAACTGGGCAGCGGAAGTGGGCGGAAGACGCGACTCCTGCTCGACGAGATCCGAGGCGACATCGAGTACATCCCCGTGGACATCGATCCGCACGTACTGGAGAAGAATGGGCGCGAGCTGCTCTCCGAATATGAGGCGCTGCGTGTGAGCGCCATCTGCTCCGAGTTCGCTCCGCCGTCGCGGGCACTTGCCGACGCCCTCGGAGACGGCCGCACGCTGGCGATCTTTCTGGGATCGACGATCGGCAACTTCGAGCCGCGAAGAGCGGCCGCTCTGCTCCGCGACCTGCGCAACGTTCTCAAACCCGGCGATTCCTTCCTCCTCGGCGCCGATCTCAAGAAGTCGCGAGAGATGCTCGAGAAGGCCTACAACGACGCGCTGGGCGTCACGGAGGCGTTCAATCTCAATCTGCTGCAGCGCATCAACCGCGACCTCGGCGGCCACTTCGATCTGCGTGCGTTCGGACATTGGGCGTTCTACGAACCGGAGCGCGGTCGCGTCGAGATGCATCTGGTCAGCCTTCGGGAGCAGAGCGTGAAAATCGACGCGCTGAACCTGGAGATCGCCTTCAGCGAGGGAGAGACGATCCACACCGAGAACTCGTACAAGTACGACGATGACGACGTGACGCGGATGGTCGCCGATTCAGGGTTCGAGATCGCCGGGCGGTGGACCGATTCGCGGCGGTGGTTCGCGGATGTGCTCCTGCGCGCGCGCTAGCGCCAGACATGAGAATGAACTCGCGGTCGGTTCGGTTTTCACCCTCGCCCGCCGCGTGTATCATTCGCGACCTGTGCCGGGGTAGCTCAGTTGGTTAGAGCACCAGATTGTGGATCTGGGGGTCGCCGGTTCGAAGCCGGCCCCCGGTACCAAACGCCTTCGGCGAATGTTGAATGCGAAATGTTGAATGTTGAATGTTGAAATGCATCCAATTCAACATTCAACATTCAACATTCAACATTTAACATTCCGTCTCTCTCATGAATGGCTAATACGGTCGAACCTCGCCTCTCCCGCGGCCTGCGCGATCTGCTCCCCGATCAGATGCTGGCCCGACAGCAGATGATCGACACCATCCGCCGCGTGTACGAGCTCTATGGCTTCGTTCCGCTCAACACGCCCGCCATCGAGTATCTCGACATTCTTTCGGGAAGCGCCGGTCAGGAAACCCAGCAGTCGATCTTCCGTGTCACGAATCCGGAGAATGAGTCTCTCGGACTGCGCTTCGATCTCACGGTGCCACTCGCGCGCGTGATCGCGCAGTACAAGGATCTGCCGCGGCCGTTCCGCAGATATCAGGTGTCACCGGTGTGGCGCGCCGACAAACCGGACAAGGGACGTTATCGCGAGTTCACGCAGTTCGATCTCGACTCCGTCGGAACGGAATCGGAGATCGCCGACACCGAAATCATCGCTGGCATGTGCGACACCCTTTCGGCGCTGAAGGTGGGTCGTTATCTCGTGCGCTTCTCGAGCCGCGCCGTCCTCAATCTCCTGCTCGACTATGCGGGCATCTCGAAAGAGCAAGGCGCCGATGTATTCCGCGTGCTCGACAAGCTCGACAAAGCCGGCATCGAGAAGGTCCGTCTCGAGTTGATGCAGGGCTACAAGGATGAATCGGGAGATGTAATTCGCGGCGTCGGTCTGGCGCGCGATCAGGTCGAGAAGATCGAACGCTTTCTCGCGATCAAGGGAAATCGACGCGAAGTGATCGGGCAATTGAGAGAGCTCTTTCGCTCCGACGAGATCAACAACGTCGATCAGATTTCCGAGCACCTCTACGCACTCGGCTACGACGATGAGCACGTTGCGCTCGATCTCTCCATCGCGCGCGGCCTTGCCTATTACACGGGACCGGTATTCGAAGCGATCCTCCTCGACGCGCCGCAGTTCGGCTCGATCTTCGGTGGCGGCCGGTATGACAATCTGGTCATGCGTTTTCTCGGCGAGCGTATCCCGGCTGTCGGCGCCTCGATCGGCGTCGATCGACTCTTCGCCGCGCTCGTTCATCTGGACAAGATCGAAGAGAAACGCGCGACGGCGCGTGTGCTCATCACGAATATGGATGCCGCACTGGCAAACGACTATCTCGAGATCACGTGGGAGCTGCGCCGCGCCGGCATTCCGACCGAGCTTTACCTCGGCACAGCGAAAGGCCCCGGCAAGCAGCTCAAGTACGCCGATCAGTACGAGATCCCGATCGTGCTTCTCTACGGAACGAACGAGAAGGATCAGGGCATTGTGACGATCAAGGACATGACCGCCGGCCGCGAAAAAGCGAAAGCGGTCGGCGATCGCAAAGAGTGGCTCGCGGCGCGACCGGGGCAGACGACTGCGAAGCGAGGTGAGCTCGTCGAAGCGGTGCGCACGCTGCTGGCGGAGATCGATCGAGGATGAGCGCTGTCATTCGTCTCGACGGCGATTCGCTGACGATCGAGCAACTCTTGCGCATCGCTCGTGACCCACTTGTGCAAGTCGAGTGCGATCCGAAGACCAACGAACGCGTCGCGCGCGGTGAAGCACTGATCGGCAGCATCGTCGAAAATTACCGGAAGGCCTGGAAGAGCGGGACCGCCGTGCCCAGCGAGTACGGCGTGACCACGGGGTTCGGCGAGTTCAAAGACAAACCGATCGCGCCCGAAGACCTCGAACAGTTGCAGCGCAACCTTCTTCTCAGTCACTCCGTCGGTGTCGGTGAGAACGACGATGCCGACGACATGTCGAACTACTTCCCTGCCGAAGTCGTCCGCGCCGCATTGGCCACGAGACTCAACGCGTTTCTCAAGGGCCACTCCGGCGTGCGCCTGAAGCTCGTCGAGATCGTCGAGGCGATGCTGAATCGCAATGTGATTCCACTCGTTCCACTGCGCGGTTCGGTCGGTGCGAGCGGCGATCTCTGTCCGCTATCGCATCTCTTCTCCGTCCTTCTGGGCGTCGGACGGTTTCGTGCGAGCGACAGGTTCCACGATGCCTCGCAACTCCCAAAACTCCTCGGCTTCTCCGCCGAGGAGATGAAGCCGACGTTCAAGGAAGGGCTCGCGCTGGTGAATGGCGCCAACTTTTCGGCAGCGATGCTGGCGCTCGCCGTTCACGATGCCGAGCGGCTGGCCGATACCGCCGATGCTGCTGCGGCGATGACGATGGAAGCCCTTTGTGGATGCACACGGGCGCTCGACGACAAAGTGCATCAGGAGCGCGGGCAGGTGGGGCAGATCGAGAGCGCGCGTCGCATTCGGGAGATGCTCGTCGGAAGCCACCTCGTCGAGCGCGCCGGAGCAGTACAAGACGCCTATTCGCTTCGCTGCGCGCCGCAAGTGCACGGTGCGACACGCGACACGATCCGTTTCGTGCGCACGATCGCCGAACGAGAGATCAACGCCGCGACCGACAATCCGCTCTTTTTCCCAGACGACGGCGAGCCGTTCGATCTGCAGTTCCGCGCCAACTGGCCGGAGTGGTATCGCGGCGATGGGCGCCTCGCCTACTCCGCCGGAAACTTTCACGGACAGCCGCTAGCTCTGGCCGCCGACTTCCTGACGATCGCCGTGGCCGAGCTCGGGAGCATCTCCGAGCGCCGCACGCAGATGATGCTCGACGGGAATCACAATCGCGGCCTGCCGCAGAACCTCACCACCCAGCCCGGCGTGAACTCCGGACTGATGATCGTGCAATACACGGCCGCGAGCGTCGTATCCGAGAACAAAGTCCTCGCCCATCCCGCCTCCGTCGATTCGATCCCGACCTCGGCCAATGCCGAGGATCATGTTCCGATGTCGACATACGCGGCGAGGAAGCTGCGGACCGTCATCGCCAACGTCGAAGCGGTGCTGGCGATCGAACTTCTCACCGGGGCACAGGCCGTCGAGTGGCGCGTGGGGATGAATCTCGATCCGACCCAACACGCACCGAAGCTCCTCGGCCTTGCCGAAGCGGAGCAGCAGGCGCAGGCGTTTCAATCGCGCGTCGAAGGGAAAGCGCAACAGATCGCGCAGCAACTCGGCAGCGGGACACGCGCCCTGTATCTGCGGGTGCGTGAGATTGCGCAGCCGGTATTCAAGGATCGTCCGCTGCACGATGACATCCGGAGATTGCGCGTGTTGGTCACTGCTGGAACGCGTATGAAACCTTGACGAAGAACTGCCGGTTCGACGGCAGAAGATCGCCATTGATCGCGTGCGCCTCCTGGAGATCGCCGTAACCGGCGTACATGACCGTCTGCCAATTCAGCTTGTAGGCCCAAAGGAACTGCGTGGCCAGCGAACCGCTGTGCTGGTTGACGTCGAAGGTGTAGATCGCCTGATCGCGATTCGTGCGCTGGTTCTGCAGAATGATGCGCACGAACGTCTTCGCGTTGAACGTATATCGCGTCGTCAGTCGCTCCACCTGCGCGGTGAAGAGGCGATCGCTGCGGCCGTTCGCTGGGACATTGAGCCAGCGCAGGGCGTTATCGATGCCGATCTCGAGATGGTCCGTCGGACGGATCGTGCCGCCATAGTTGACTCTCGCGCCACGCCCGAGCCGGTTGTTGGCAAAGTCGATATCCTGGCCGACCCACCCGTTGAGAAAGATCTGAGAGATGACGCGGCTGACCGAAAAACTGAGATTGTAGAGAAGCTGATGGCGTTGAAACATGGTGTCGCCGTTGCGCACGCTCTCGTATGCGTAACGCAGTCGCGTGAATGAACGGAACCGGCCATCCGCACCAAATCCGCCGGAGATGAGTCTGTACAGCATCGCGCCATCCTGCAGCGAGTCGTACTCGCCCATCGCGAACGTCCGGATCCTGTTGAAGAAACCTTTCGGCCGGAACGTGTAGCCGCCCTCCGCGTAATTCATCCGATAGCCGACCTGCGGGACAAATCCGTTGTCAGCGCGAAACTCGTCGCCATAGGTCTGCGCCTGCGTGAAGAAATCGATCGTACGAGTCGAGTGCTGCCACCAGACATTCGCGGCGTGCGATGTCAGCTTTCGTCCCGTCCACTCGTCGGCCAGGTCGGGGCGATTCGGCGTGTTCGTGGAGCTGAAGAGGACCTGGCCGGTGATCGTCTCGTGATCGCCGATGCGGAATTCGAAATCGGGACCGAAGACCCGGTTGTACGACCCGCCGCTGTTCTCGCGCGTGGTGCCGAGGAAGCTGACAAATGATTTGCCGATGTTGCGTTTGTAGCGGCCGATCAGCGCCGTCGACGAGAATTCCTGGTCCGCGAAATTCGAGCCGAGAGGCGACGGGATGATGACGTTGCCGCCGCCGCGGTCCTGCGCGACGAGGATCGTGTAGGCGCTCGAGCCATGCTTACCGGTCGAGCGCAGTCCCCACCGCGGGGAGGTGATCGTGCGCGTGTACACAGCCTGAATCGGCGTCTTGAGCAGCTCCACGCCCTCGAGGAAAAAGGGACGTTTCTCGTCGAGGAAGATCGCGAAGCGCTCGTTCGTCGAGATGACGGCGACGTCCGACTCGATCTGCGAGAAGTCGGGATTGAGCGTCGCGTCGATGGCGGTGTCGGCGTTCGGCGTCCACTTCACATCCAGGCCGCCATCGCCGCTGGCCGGCCGGTTCACGAACGGACTGCCCAGACCGTCGCGTGTCTCGCCGAGCTCGCGCGCCGTCGCATACGGCGCAGTAACGACGTGGCCACCCCCGGGCAGGCCTTGCAGTCCGACGAGAGGACTGCGGTTGCAGATGAAGCAGTTCGAGCCGCGCGGAAGTTTGTTCGTGAACATCTGATATCGCCGGTCGCGCGGCCAGTTGCGGTACAGCATGATTCCCCACTCCGACGGATTGGGATTGTCGTATCGGAGCGACGAGAAGGGGACGCGCATCTCGAGGATCCAGCCTTTGTCTGTGATCTTCGTGGCCGCATCCCAGAAGAAATCGGGAGCGGAGTCTTCCCCGGTGGAGTCGTCGCTTACCGCGTCGTATTGGATTCCCCGCGCGTTCGCGAGCAGAAGAACCGCAGAGCGCTTGTCGTTGCGTGTGTCGAGGATGATTCCCGCGTAGTCGTCAGTGTTGCCGCCAATGTGATCGCGATCGTTATACGGCGAGCGGATCTGCTTCGGATCGTCGAAGAGCTCGAACGCGGCGTAGAGAAAACGATTGTCGTATGTCAGGTATCCGACGCTCTTGACCTTCGGCTCGCCGTTGTCGCTGACATTGGTCTCGTACCACTTGTCGAGCCTCACTGCGCCCTGCCATCCCGCGTCATTGAGTTCGCCGTCGATGGTGATCGTTCCATTGGCTCGCGTGATGTGGATCGTGGGGCTCGTCGCTTCATCGGCTGCGGCAATGCTCGCGCACAGCAATACCGCGACTACCAGAGATCTGCTCATGATCCGAACTTACGACGAACCTTTTCGTAGAATTGTCACGATCGTGTGAGCAGACAGAGAAGAGACGTGACGTTTACGCTCCTTCGACGACGATGATGTGCGGAATCGTTCGCATGCGATGGCGCATGATGCGGCCGATCAATCCTAGCCCGAATCCGATGCCCGCGGCGATCCCTGCCCACTTCATCGGGCTCGCTTTGAGCCGGGAATTCACGTGGTGGAGCTTGTCCTTCACGCCGCCATCGTGCGTGTGATCCGTCAGCAGATGATACTCACGCGGCAACTCGATGTCCATGATGGCCTCCTGCAACCGATTTCTGCGAGGAGAGTGCCTACTAACGGGGTCAGGCCTTTCCTTCTTCATTTTTTCTACCACCTAAAGAGGTCAGATCTTGACCTCGTCACTCTTTCAATCAGTTGCGGCGGTCAGGTCTGTACTTCGTCAATTTTTTTCTACCACTTGGAGAAAAAAGGAAGAAGGAAAGACCTGACCCCATCTAACTGTGGTATCCTTCGCCGCCCACCTGACCGCGTCGTCTCGTCGCGTCCGCTCCACATCCATCAACACGCATGAGACTTCGTCTTTGGTTCATTTTCTTTGTCGCAGTATCTGTTCAGGCAGCACCGATGTATCGCGTCGTACGCGTCATCGACGCGACGACGATCGTCGTCGAACGCGACGGCGTTCAGTCGCAGGTTTCGCTCGCCGGCATCGAGATCACCGATCGCCAGAATGCAATCGCGTTCCTGTCGTGGACGCTTCAATCGTCATGGGTGATGATCGAGAACGGTCAGGTCTATCGCTCACCCGACGGGATGCTGATCAACAGCGAGCTGGTGAAGAAAGGCTACGCTCGAGCCGCGGGAATCGTTTCCGCCGACCACGTCAGCACCGTCTACCTCGGCGAGCTGGACCTCGGCGTGCGCGAGAAGCCGCAGGCGTCGGCTAGTAAGCAGCCAGCGCGCCGCGCCAGAACCGCGAGACCATCAACAATCCCACGGCGTCCCATTCGGTCTCGAATAATTCGAGCTCCGCTCCGCTGACGAGCAGATCCTCGTCGGCATCGAACGACTCGATCTCGAGAACGACACGGCCGCTGTCGCCGGGGTTCAGCGTCGGCGGCCCTTCGATGAATCGGACACGGAGCAGCGGACCGCCGGAGATGAACCG
>DASXRT010000073.1:0-3809 GCA_036506455.1 Thermoanaerobaculia bacterium | reverse complement strand
CGCTTCGCATCCTTCGTTGCGCCGATACCGGGCGTGAGCGGATCGCCCGGATGGATCGGCATATCCATCACCGATCCGCGCTGCGCGCCGTTCTCGTTGCGATACGCGCCCTTCGGATAAACATCGCCCTGGTAGTAGCCGTCGTCGCGCGGATCGGAGTAGATGATGCAGCCGATCGCGCCGTGCTCCGCGGCCACCTTGGGCTTGATGCCGCGCCACGATCCGCCATAGCGCGCGATGACGATCTTTCCTTTCACATCCACGCCGTTGCGCTCGAGCAGCTCGTAATCGGCGGGGATGCCGTAGTTGACGTAGACGAGGTCGCCGGTCACATCGCCGTCGATCGAATAGGCGTTGTAGACCGGCAACTGCTCATTGCTCTGACCGGACGTCGTATCGCCCGGCACCGGCGGCTCGAATAGCTTCGCCGTGTAACGCTCGGGCGCGATCATCTCGACCAGGCGTGTCTTCGGCGTGGGGAAGAGAACTCGGAACTCCTCGATCGCCGTGTCGTAACCCCACGACTTGAAAAGCGACGCGATGAACTCGGCGTTGTCTTTGTCGTACGGCGATCCGAGGTGATGGGGACGCGCGCTGAGGCGCTTCATCCAGTCGCGGAGGTTGTCGCGGTTGAGCTGCGCGTCGAATTGCGCCTCGAGCGCCTGCTCTTTCCCGGCGTTCGCGGATGTGAAGCCGAAGATGGGTTTGTCTTTGGTTTGGGCGAAGGCTGTCGTTGCGATGAGGAAGATGATCGCCAGTACTCGTCTCTGCATGGCGGCGCATTGTATTGCGCCTTGGAGTGCGGCGGCTCGAAGGCGGCGGCAAGCCGCCGCACTCCAAGGCCCGTATACTCGCGCGCGATGTGCGGCATCAACGCGATCTTCGCCTACAGTGCGAGCGCGCCACCCGTCGATCCGCGGGAATTGCTCGTCTGTCGCGAGGCCATGCGGTCGCGCGGACCCGACGCCGGCGATTCCTGGCTCTCCGACGACGGCCGCATCGGCCTCGGACATCGACGCTTGGCGATCATCGATCTCTCCCCCGGCGGCGCGCAGCCGATGCAGCGCAGCACCAACGTCATCATCTTCAACGGCGAGATCTACAACTACGAAGAGCTGCGTCGCGATCTGCAGGAGCACGGCGTCGAGTTCACGTCGCACTCCGACACCGAAGTGCTGCTGCGCATGTTCGAGCGCGAGCGCGAAGCGATGCTGCCGAAGCTGCGCGGCATGTTCACGTTCGCGATCTGGGACAGCGAGCGCAGGAAGATGTTCCTCGCTCGCGATCCGTACGGCATCAAGCCTCTCTACTACGCCGACGACGGCCAGACGTGCCGCATCGCGTCGCAGGTGAAGGCGCTCGTCGCCGGCGGACGTGTGGCGAAGCAATTCGATCCCGCCGGCGCGGTCGCGTTCTTTCTGCGCGGAACCGTGCAGGAGCCGTTCACGATGTATCGCGCGATCCGCGCGCTTCCGGCAGGGTCGTATTGCTGGATCGATGAGAAGGGCGCGTCGCCACCAGTGCAATACTTCTCGATCGCGGCGACATTGCGCGAAGCGGTCGAGCGCGATGAACACTACAGTGATGACCAACGCCGCGCGGTCGTCCACGACGCCGTTCTCGAATCGGTTCGCTATCACATGGTGGCCGATGTCCCTGTCGGAGCGTTTCTATCGGCAGGCATCGACTCGAGCACGGTCGTCGCGTTAGCGCATGAGAGCGGAGCGACGGATCTGCAGACGATGACCCTTCGCTTCGAGGAGTACCGCGGTCGCGACAACGACGAGGCGCCGCTCGCCCAAGTCGTCGCCGAGCAATATGGCGTGCGACACGCGATTCAGGAACTCTCGCGCGAAGAGTTTCTCGATTGCGTACCGCGAGTGTTCGAGGCGATGGACCAACCGAGCGTCGACGGTCTCAACAGCTATTTCATCAGCAAGGCCGCGCACGAGATGGGACTGAAGGTGGCGATGTCGGGCGCGGGCGGCGACGAGCTGTTCGGCGGCTACACCTCGTTCCGCGACATCCCCCGCTGGATGCCGATCACCTCCGTCCTGGCCCGTGTCCCGCGCCTCGGCGACGCAGTGCATTCGATCAACACGGCACTGGCGCGAACGAGTCGTCATGTCAGCCCGAAAATGGGAGAGATCGTTCGCTACGGCGCATCGTATGCGGGCGCGTATTTCGTCAAGCGCGGACGATTCCTCACCTCGGAGCTCGATGAAATCCTCGGCCACGAAGTCGCCGCGGAAGGTCTGCGCCGATTGAATATGCTGCGGCTCATCGAATGCACGGTCACGCCCGATCCCGGGAATCCGTTCGCGCGCGTGGCCGCGCTGGAGTCATCGCTGTACTTGCGCAATCAGATCCTGCGCGACATGGATTGGGCGAGCATGGCCCACTCGCTGGAGGTGCGCGTGCCTCTCGTCGACGCGCATCTCTTGAAACGTCTCGCACCGGCGCTCGTGACACGCCGCGAGCGCGGCAAGAAGATTCTCGCCGAAGCGCCGCGCCCGCCTCTGCCCGAAGCCGTGCGCAATCGGAGGAAGACGGGTTTTACGCTTCCCCTAAAGGAATGGTTGAAGCAATCACAGCACGGGAAGCGATCGTGGGCGCTCCATGTCTATGAGCGAGTGTTCGCGAGCTCGAATGGCTATTGGTAGAAGTGCTGAGTGCTGAGTGCTGGGTGAGTGGGAGTCGCGGTCCTCAGCACTCAGCACCCAGCACCTTATTGAACCTTCACCGTTCGCATCATCCCCTTGCCGCGGTGTCCGTCCACGGGACAATAGAAGGTATAGGTGCCCGGTCTCAGCGTGAGGTCGAGCGGGACGCTGTCGCCGCGCGTGATCTGCTGCGACAGTTGGCCTTTCGCTCCGTTTCCTTCGATGACGAGACTGTGGTTGATCTTTCCGCTGTTCACGACGAGAAGAGACTGCTGTCCCGGCGGCAGCGTGTCCGGCATCCTGATCTCGTATTCGAGAAGCTCGACACGGAACTGCGCCGGTGTCGGCGCCGCGGCGCGACTCGAAGGAATCTCTTTCTGCGGAGGAGTGACCGGATTCATTCGCGGCCGATTGTCGCCCGTGTTTTCCTGGCGATTGCAGGCGAGAAGCAGTAAGAACAAGAACGCAAAGCGACGCATGTACTCATCATTCTATTCGGGACAGAACTCCTCGCGCATGGAGAGCCGCTGTCCTGGTCTGAGATAGCGGACTTCGGCGAGCTCGGTCACCGGGAAACGTTTCATGACGCCCGCTGACCTGACTGCCTCGCGGGGCAAACACTGACCGGTGACGATCCAGGCCGGTCCGATGAGATCTTCATCCAACTGCCAGTACCGGCCGAATGAGACCTTGTCCACATTCGGCAAGCGACTCCAGTAGTAGCCGAAGTTGCGGACGACCCAATTGTTCGTTGCCATCACGCGGTCGCCCGGCGTCACGCGATTGTGGACGTACATTGCGATACTCATCCAATCCGATCTCTCACCGCGATAGTACGCGGGCAGCTTGATCGCCGCGTATCCGACATACATCACGAGAGCCGCGACGGCGATCGGTCTCGCCATCCGATAACGGCCGAGAAACGCGATCGCAGCGCCGGCCAGCACGAACGCTGCCGGCCATGACGGAAGCAGATAACGAACGGATGAGTAGTACGGGTGAATTTGAAGAAGCGCGATTTCCATCGCCGTGCCGGCGATGAACATGAAAGCGGCAACTCGGAGAAGACGGAAGCGCGCACTGATGATTGCTCCGAGGACAACACACAACCAGAATGCCCAGGAGCCGAGGTCGATTGGTTCGATG
>DASXRT010000072.1:0-3941 GCA_036506455.1 Thermoanaerobaculia bacterium | reverse complement strand
CCGTGCCGACGACACGCGCGCCGCGCTGAATGAATCGCGGGCGCGAGTCATTGAAGCCGAAGCGGACATCCGGCTGTTCGATCTCGAGAGCGCGCGTGCGAAGAACCTTTGGGAGCAGGCCGTCGGTTCGAAGCAGGCGTGGGAGAAAGCAGATCGCGATCTCGATGCCGCGCGTGCGCGCCGCGCCTCTGCTGTCGCTGAAGTGCAACGTCTCGAAGCGACGCTGGCCAAGACGATCGTCAAGGCGCCCATCGACGGCACCGTCGTTTTGCGCAGCATCGATATCGGCGAGCGCATCGAGAACGGTCAGGCCATCGTCACGCTCGCCAATCTCTCGCGAACGCGCGTCGAAGCAGAGGTCGACGAGTTCGACGCGTCGCGCGTGAAGCTCGGCGCGCCGGCGACAATCACGGCCGAAGGCTTCGATGCATCATGGAGAGGCACCATCGAAGAGATTCCCGATTCGGTGGTTTCTCGTCGCCTCAAACCGCAGGATCCGTCGAAACCGATCGATACACGCGTGTTGCTCGTGAAAATCGCTCTCAATGAGCGTTCGCCGCTCAAGCTCGGACAGCGGGTGGAGGTTCGGATCGATCGGCGTTGAGCGTATGATGCGGGGCAGTCCAATGCGCTCCTCGGTCCTCGTCGTCGAAGACGATCTCGCCACTCGGACCCTTCTCCGTGTGGTCCTGAACCGTTCCGGATTCGAAGTCGATCAGGTCAGCAGCGGCACGGATGTCATCACGCTGCTGTCGGCCGTGCCCTACTCCGCGTTGCTGTTCGATCTATACATGCGCGAAACGTCGGGCCATGAGTTGCTGGCGACGCTTTTCGCGATGAAGCCCGAAGTGCTCGCGCGCGTCGTCGTCGTGTCGGCGGCGCCTCTGCAGGAGCTCAAGAGTATTTCGGAGCTCTATCCGATGGTTCGCGTGCTGCGCAAACCGTTCGAGCTCGCGGAGCTGCTCGGAGCCGTCGAGGCCGCGACCGCGGGTGCCGAACAACCGGCGCGAGAGCTGGCCGCGGAGTTCTGCCGCCGATCGATCTTGAGCGGCGCAAAAGCGGGTGTCGTGCAGATACCGGCGTCCGATGGCGTGCACCTCAATATCGCCATGAGTTACGGATACACCGCCGCGATGCTCGATTCCTTCGTCAAGCTCCCCATTGATACGCCGTATCCAATTTGCGCTGCGTACCGCCGCCAACGGCCGGTTTGGTTCGCGTCACTAACGACGGCCAGCGTCGAGTATCCAATGCTCAAACCGGTCTGGGAAGCGAACGAGAGCCACGCGTTGGCAGCGCTGCCGCTCATCGGTGATGCCAAGTGCCTCGGGGTCGCCGGCTGGAGTTTCCGCGAGGCGCGAAGTTTCACCGAGGACGAGCGCAAACGATTTGAGGAGATCGCAGCGTTCCTCGCGAGCGAGATCGCCACACTTTCTTCGATGGCGAAGACGGGTTAGTGTCGGGTTAGTGTAGCGGCGGACGACGCCGGTGCCAATCGGTCTTCGACTGAAATAGATTCGCCGCCGCCAGGACTTTGTCGTCGTCGAGCACGCGCGCGATGAACTGAATCCCGGCCGGCAGCTTCTTCGTCGTGAAACCCGATGGAACGCTGATCGCCGGCAGCCCGCAGAAGTTGCCGATGCCGCCGAGGGGATCGGAGAATGCGAGGTCGGTTTCGAGATTTGTTTCCATCGGCGTCGCCGCGATCGGAAGCGATGCAGCGGCGATCACGTCCACATCGTCGAAGATCGCGTCGATTTTCCGCTGGATGATCGCGCGGATCCGCTGCGCACGCACGTAATCACTCCCCGGAATCGTGGCATTGATGTAGCCGCCGATGCGGCTCAACGGATCTGTCAGCTCCGACACGCGACCCGATTCGATCAGAGATTCGAATGCCGACGCTACTTCGACAGAGATCGTCACGCCCGCCGCCACCTCCCACGGACCTTCGGGAATCTCGACCTCGACGATCTTCGCCCCCGCCTTCTCGAGCGCCAGACGCGCATTACGCGTCACGTTCTCAACGTCGGACTGCACATCCTTCCAGGCATTCTTCAGCCACCCAATTTTCAGTGGAGCGCCGCCGCGTGTGTACGTGAACGCAGCCTGTGACTCCGGCAATGATCCCGAATCCTCGCCGTCATGTCCCGCCAACGCGTGCAGAATCAGCCCGCAATCGTCCGCGCTGCGCGCCATCGGTCCGATCTTGTCCATCGTGTACGACAGCGCCATCGCGCCGCTTCGTCCGACGCGACCGAACGTCGGCCGCAGTCCCGAAATCCCGCAGTACGCCGACGGACAGATGATCGAGCCCCACGTCTCGGTGCCGATTGCGAACGCCGCCAGCGCCGCCGATGTGATCGCGCCCGATCCGCTCGATGAGCCGCACGTCCAACAAGTCTCGTTCCACGGATTCTTGGCGCCGCCGCTGATCGATGCCGTGCCGTAGCGATAACCCATTCCGCCGGCCAGCTCGATCATCGCCGCTTTGCCGACCAGAATCGCGCCGGCTTTCTGCAATCGGCGGATCACATGCGCGTCATCGTCGAAGGTCTGGCCCGCGTACGGGCGCGCGCCCCACGTTGTCGGATAACCTTTCGCCGCGAGCAGATCCTTCGCCGCGTACGGAATTCCGTGCAGCGGACCGCGATACTTTCCGGCGCCGATCTCCTTTTGCGCGTCGTGCGCCTCGCGCAATGCGCGATCGCGCGTCAGCGTCGCATAAGCATTCAATTGTGGACCGAGTTTCTCGCTTCGGGCGAGATACGCCTCAGTGAGCTCGACGGGCGAGAGCTTGCGCGCACGGATCCTCTCGCCGAGCTCGCGTACGGTGAGATAAAGGACCTCGTCGCCGATCATCTCTTCGCCGCCCTGCGATAGATGCGGAAAGGCTCCGCAGGTCCGGCGGCGTTCGCGAGATCGTACTTGCGCATCGTTTCGACACCGGCCTGGCCGCCGGTGATGATGCGCCGAATGTCCGCGCGCTGTTCGTCATTGAGACGCGCTCCATACTTCGCCACGATCCACTGCACGCGCGCATCGACCTCGGCCTGACTCGCGGCCGATAATGCGGGCGGCTTGTCGGGAGCTTGAGCGATGACCGACGGCATGACCGCCGCGGCCGCAGCGAGCAGCATCACGTCGCGCGCGAATTCGCGACGCGACACTTTCGTCATCGAGGTCTCCGGCGGTGATGTCGAGGAGCTTCCGGTCGTGTGCGCGGCCGCGGAAGCCGCTCTTCACCCTGCGCGGGAACGACCTCGACCCCTTCTTCGCCGCGCCGGCCGGCGCCTCCGCGACGCGCCTTCTCCATGGTCATCAGAAATCCGAACGCCGGATCCTTGAACTGCAGATGGCGCAGAACGCTCCAGTGCTTGCGGACGTATCGCTGCAGAAATTCGAGAACATGGCCGAGGGAGATGATGCGGCAGGGGGGAACGGGCTGACCGGGCGGAAATGCGCCGAATGCGACGAGCCGCACGACATAGCCGGACGGCAACCTGGCCACGCCGGTCGCGAGCAAGGCCTGAACAACGTTTTTATCTTCTTCCGCGCTGTTGCCGAAACGTCCGATCACGGCTTTGAGGACCGCCGGATCACGGACGCCGGTGTTGATGCCGACACGACCTTCCTTCACCTCGCCGATGACCATGTCGATCGTGTCGGGAGCGACGCCGAGTCCGTCGTCGAGCTCACTGGTGTCGAGACCACCCTGGGGAATCCTGCGGCCCGCGAGCACCGGCACGCCGCTGGGAAAGCGAAACGCCAGGATGTCGATGTCGGTGATGGTGCGAAAGCCGTTGCGGCCCGCGCCGGCGATGATCGGATACTCAGCGGAGGTGAAGTAGCCGTTGAGCTGCAGGTACGCCTGTACGAGGGAGACAGCGTGATCCATGCGCGGGAGATGATACAGGTCGTCGGTCGTGGGTCGTGGGGGG
>DASXRT010000071.1:0-17578 GCA_036506455.1 Thermoanaerobaculia bacterium | reverse complement strand
GATCGCTTCGCGAAGAGTGGGCCGTGACGGCAGCGGCCGGCCGGTCATGCGAGCGAGGCGTTGGGCTGCCTCCCCTGCCAGATAATCGCGCGTCTCCCGCGATGGATAGAAGCGGATCCCATTCTGATCGGTGATGACTTGGCGCCGAATGAACGTGTCGTAGCCCGGATATTTGTTGACGGCCCGATAGACATCGCCGCCAGCCTCGAAGAATGCGCCGATCGGTGACGTGAACTCGTAATCCCACAATCGATCGATGTCGTCGAACACGGCGATGACATCATTCGCCGCCGTCCGCTCGGCGCCGGGCGGGTAAGCTGCCAGAATGCTCTTCGTGCGCGAGAGCGCATCGCGAAACATGTCCCGCCTTCCCTGTTGCACGGCTTCGAGGGCGGTGCGCAACTCCGCGCGCAGATTGGCGCTCGGGGGAGCTTTCATGTCCGCGCTGGTGTCGGGCATAACCACTTTCTCTTCCGGTATGACGCGGGGTGACGCTTGCGCCGCCAATCCCTGGTCACACTCGGCAGGAACCGGCGCCGTAGCGCGAGGCAACACTTTGACAGTGGGATTCAGTTGCGCCGCCGCGATCATGGGCAGCGTCGCCACGACGAGCAGCAGCAGAAGTCGAACGGCGCACCCGCGGCGCAAATTCATCTTCACGAAGATACCACCGACTACATCGTCGGCTGCACTTCCTGCGGGAGATGCTTCTTGAAAAGCTTGATCAAATCGTCGACGGCGACGGGTTTGGCCACGTAATCATCGACCTTGAAGTAGTCGAGAGCTTCGTTGCGATACTTCCGATCGGTATAAAGCCCGGTCATGATGATCGCCTTCACGCGGGCCGTCGTCGGATCTTCCTTCAGGAGGCGGCACATCTCCCGGCCGTCGAGCTTCGGCATGAACGCGTCCGAGAGAATGAGATCGGGGTTGTATTCGCGGGCCAGAATGAGTCCTTCCTGTCCGTTCGCGCCCACGATGAACCCGTATCCCATCGTGGTGACGACCGTGCGCACGATGAGTTGAATGTTCTCGTCATCCTCGACGAGAAGAATCAGGGGACGTCTCACTTCGGCCGTCGTCGGATTGCCGCGACCGCCGGTGTTCCGCTTCGAGCCCAGCATCTTTCGTTCGAAGAGCGACGGCGGTGCGTCGATCCAGAATCGCTCTTTGTAAACCGAGGGCGCCTTGCAGAAGCACGACCCGCAGTGAGTGCAGACGAGCGTCTGATCGCGTCCGAGACAGGTGCACCACTCCGCGTGGACGGCGTCGAACATCTGATTGCAGTGATGACAGCAGATCTCGTACGAATCGCGATTCTCCGTACGAATCGCGACAACCGGCTCCTCTCCCGGTTCGAGAAGAGAGGACAGAGGAACGTCGTCATCGCCAGGAGTGCTCGGCTCAGGTGCCGCCACTTGCTCCGCATGCAGCGCGGGGACAGCTCCCTCCAGATGTTTCTGCAACAGGTGTACGAGCTCAGTGACAGCGACCGGTTTGGCCAGATACTCATCGACATGGAAGCGCTTCAGCGCCTCGCTCCGATATTTCGTGTCCGTGTAAAGACCGGTCATGACGATCACGGCGCAGTCGCCCTCTGCTTCTTCTTTGTACATGCGGCACATCTCGCGGCCATCGAGCTTCGGCATGAACGCGTCGGCAAGGATGAGGTTCGGCTCGTAGGACCGCGCCACTTCGAGCCCGTCCACGCCGTTCTCGGCATGAACGAATCCGTACCCGAGATTCGAACAGACGCGTTGCACGATGATCTGGATGTCTTCATCATCTTCCACGCAGAGAACGAGCGGACGAGAGACGGCTTGGCGAGGAGGATTCGGCGCGAGCACGCCTTCCTGCTTTCGCAATTCGGCAGGCTTTCGCTCGTTCAGATGCGCCGGAGCGCTCATCCAGAACTTCTCTTTGTACGACGGCGGAGCTTTACAGAAGCAGGCCAGGCAATTCGTGCAGACAAGCGTCCGCTCCTTCGTGAGACAACTGCACCATTCCGACGCCATCGCATCGAACGTGTTGCGACAGTTGAAACACGGGATGATGTATGAATCGCCTGATGGCGAAACGTAAGGTTCGATCGACGCCACTGATGTGACGTCCTGTTGCGGCTCGACGACTGGCTGTGCAGGATCGGCAACGGCAGGAGGCGGCGCCGGCGGACGCGCCAGCAATTGCTTCGGCTCGGCCATCGCCTGACGGGCGATCTGCGTAAGGGCCTCGGCATCGTAGGGCCGCGCGACGAATCCTGCATGCCGCATGTCAACACCCGACATCGTGCCTTGAGCGATTCTTCCGGTGACGAAGACCGGGAGGTTCGGCCGCTGCAGTGTGATCGCCGTATAGATCTTGCCGAAATCGGGTAACTCGGCGTCGACCAGTAGAGCGTCGGGATGGAAGCGGAAGATCTCATCGACGGCGTCGACCCATCGTTCGACGATCTGCAGTTCCACGCCGCGCTGCTTCACTTTCGGAGCAACGGCATCGGCGGTCCCGCGGCGGCGCTCCACCATGAGAAGGCGCGGCTTCCGTTCGGCGGTCGCTGGACGAGGGGCGGGTGCCGGTGTTCCGACAGCACGGCGAGAAGCGACGCCGTTGCCGACGATTCTTTTCGCAGCGACCGGCTTGCGTCGCGGCTTCGGCAACCAACCTGTGATTTTCGAGAGCAGGCCGCCTCCGGCATAGGGTTTGACGGGAATCTTCGGTGCCTGCGGTTTCGGCGGTGGTGCCGCCGCAGGGCGTGGAGGAACGTCCCTGACCTGCTCTTCGGCGCGTTTGCGGATCGTGGCACGCTCTGACTCGATCCGCTTCTGAAGCGTCTCGCCGGCGACGCGCGCTTCTTCCTCGATGGCCTGTTTCAGGCGCTCGTCGATCGATCGCCGCAGCTCCTCGCGTTCTCGATGCAGGCGCTCTTCCGCCGCGGCGCGCAGCGCGTCGCGTTCGGGCGCGAGCTGCTCGGCGACGAGACGATCGGCTTCGTCGCGAACAGCATCGCGCTCGACGGCCAGCCGCCGCTCCAGTTCCCCCTGGATCGAAGCGCGCTCTGTTTCCAATCGCTCGCGCAGCGCCGCTTCAGCCGACTCTCGTTCGCGACGCAACTCTTCCGCGAGTTGCTGCTCGAATTCCTGCTCGAGCTCGCGGCGGATCCGCTTGACCTCACGAGCCACGCGCAGATTCGTTTCGTTGCGCAGCTTCGTTCGATGCTCGGCGACACGCTCGTCGACGGGATCGGGTGGAGCGACGCTCTCGCCTGTCGGTGTAGGCGTTGGAGTCGGCGTCTCGAGGACCGGCGATGGTGCCTGTCCTCCACTGATGCTTTCGAGTTGCTCGGCCGCCGCGCGCTCGACCGCGCGAGCCACTTCTCGACTGTGCTCCGCCTCGCGAGCGAGCTGCTCCTGATCGATGCGCAACTCGAATGCCACGACGTCAGGGGATGGTGCGGGTGCCGCAATCCGCACGCGAGTGCTCGGAACCGATGTTTGAATGATCGCCGTCGCCACCGCACTCGCAGCGATGAACGCGATCATCGCGGATGCGCCGATCGTGCTGCTGAAAAGCGTGATGAGCAGCAACGTCGAGAGGACGATCGACAACACGGCCGGCCGCCACCCACCCTTCCAGGCCGATAGCGCAACCGCGACGATATAGCTACCGATGATCAGGAGGCGTGCGTCGGGATAGACGTATCCCAGACCCGTAGCGAGGATCACCAGGTCGATGGCGATACCGTATTGAAAAATTCTCCGCCTGGTCTCCGGTGTCATCTCACGGCAACGCCCTAACTCACCTCATCGCCTGCTGTGAAGCCGTCTTTTCGATCTTGGTCTGATAGCGCGATACGTCATCCGTGACCTGGATGAACGGCAGCGCGCATGCCAGCTCTTTCTTCGCCTCGGCGTAATGGCCTGTCTCGTACAGCGACACCGCGTTGTAGTAACGCAGGTCTTCCTCTCCACGGCTGTAGGGCGCGAGCTTCTTGAACGCATTCGCTGCGCTCCGGAACGCACCCGTTCGATAGAGACCAATGGCTGCTTCGGCGACGATCTCACGCGGCGCGTCTTGTGAGCTCACGATGGCAGTGTAAATCTGGTTCGCCTGATCGGTCTTGTCCGTCGCGGCATAGGCATCGGCCTGACGGAGACTGACCAGATAATTGCGCCGGTTCTGGGCCTGCAGCGCAGCGATCTGCGCTTCGGCCGCCTTCTGCGCTGCGGCGATTCGTTCATCGGCTGCGCGCTGGATCGATGCGCGCTCGGCAGCGATGCGTTCATCTGCTGCTTTCTGCGTCGCCGTGCGTTCCGCAACGATCCGCGCCTCGGCGCGCTCGTCGGCCGCCTTCTGTGCGGCAACACGCTCGGCCGCGATGCGCTCGTCAGCCGCTTTCTGGATCTTCACTCGCTCCTGCGCGACGAGCTCATCGATGATGCGCTGCCGTTCGGCGCGCTCACTCGCCAACGTCGGCTGTACGACGAGCTTCTCCCCTGTCGTGGTCTGCGCCGTCTGCACCGGTGCGGGCTGCGGCGGAGGAGGAGGTGCCGGCGAAGGCACGCTCGACGTCTGCGGCTGCGCAGGTGTGGCCTCGGCGACTGTGGTCGTCGGTGCCGGCGTTGGAGCCGCGGCTGTTTCTGTCGGAGCAGGCGGAGGCGGAGGAGCAGCCTGCGCGACTGCAGCCGGCAGTGTGGTCGCCGGAGCGGCGCCACCACGCGCCAGTCGAACATTCGCTGGCAGTGTCGAGCCTGGAACGAGCTTCGCCGCGACGACTTCGAATTCCGCCGTATCAGGGTCCAGCGGCAGTTGTGCGTAGAGCGACTCGATGCGCTCCGCGGTCATGAGACGGAGCACCGCCTCGCGCGCAAGATCCTCGTGACCCAGCTTCGTCTGCGCGAGGGTCAGGTAGACGAGCGCCGTCTCGAACTGTCCGAGATTCTGGAATTTTCCTGTATTGACGTAATTCTGCATTTGCTCCGGTGCCAGAAACGCCTGCGCCGCAGCAGTGAGATCGCTGGCCGCGTCGCTGTAATGCGCTGCTCGATAGCTGGCGACGCCCCGCTGCAGGAGAGCTTCTGCGGTCAGACCCGCTGGATCGGGCGTCGCCGCACTGAGAGCAAGAGCTGAAAGGATTGAAAGAATCGCGATGGTCGTCCGCACGCGTGACCTCCCGACAACTGCATACTCAAAGAGAAACTGCTGCTGACTGGAACTACGGTGCCGCCTACTAACCCGTGGCCCCCTCATTCAAGTTCTCTGCCGAGCCGGGTCGACTGGTCCGCATTTGGCACAGGGACGCCTCGGGCGGTGTGAGCGTGAACGAAAATCTCATCGGCTTCTTCAGGTCTCGCCCGGACATTTTTCCACTCCGTCGCGAAACGGACCTGCGCCACTTCCTCCTCGAGGCCATCGAGCGTGCCGAGTCTCTCCCCGTCCCGGTGAAACTCTTCTACGCCGACGAAGTCGACCGTAATCGATACGGCTTTCCCGTCACCCGATCGCCTGTCCTCGATTCGCTGCAAGCGAGCCTCGAGCGCTGGATGAATGAGGAGATCGGAGCTCGCACTACCGACGGCTCGTCCTCAGAACGAGCAGCCGGCGCTCTCCGCGAGTATGTCGACAAGCTAGTCGGGACAGCGCGCAACGCGTTGTACTCGAGCGTGCTCGCCGACTACCACGCTGTCTTCTGGCTGGTTCATTCGGCTCAGTTGGCGCGTCTCTTCACCAGCTTCCCGGAACGGGCCGTGACGCGTGCCGCATCGTCGCTTTCGCGCGACGATGCCGATCAGATGAAATACCTGCTGTTCGCGAAATGGACAAATGTCGTGCGTGACAAGCTGCGCGAGATCTCGGCGAACCTGGAGAGCGACACCGGGTTCATCGGCATCCTGCTCGCCAATCCGCTCATCGCCACACAGGATTCCGTCAGCATCGAGCTCCGCGAGCTGCGTTCGTACTTCAACGGGTATCTCCGTCGCGATTTCGATGAGGCGCGAAAGTGGTTTCAGAATCTGAAGTCTGCCGCGGCCGGTCTGATGAACCATGACCGCCTCTTCCGCCGAGCGGTGACACTGCTCGGCTATCCGGAGACTCCGCCGACACTTTTCACGCTGCTCGACCCGCGCGTACGCCAACTCCTGAACGCACATCCGAGCGTCACGCCTCATCCCGATCACGGTCTGATGGAGACGACCGCCGGCCGCCTGCTGGAGTTTTTCATCCTGTATTACCTGCGCAGCGGCATCGTCTGGATGCACGCGAATGCCGAGGGGGAAAGTGTCTCGGAAGACCATGGAAAGACCACGGTCTACTCGCGGGCGCTGCGGCCGATGGACTTCGGTCGACGGGGAGTCGTCGAGCCGATCGTCTACCGATTCGGTCTCGCTTATGACATCACCTCATTCGCGCAGACGCTCGGCGAAGTGGCGCGCGGTGGTAAGGGCGAAGAACAGACGTCCTACCGGCAAATGGTCGACTTTCAGCGCGAGCTTGCCGACGTCACGCGAAAGCACAATCTGCAATTCGAGAAGTTTCTCGGCGACGGCGCTCTCTACACCTCGCGCCAGGCCCTGCGCACCATTCATGCCGCGATCGACATCCAGCGGTTCTATGCCTCATGGAAGGCCAAAGGCTTCGCGTTCGACAAAGGGATGCGCATCGCTCTCAACTACGGCTACTACCGGTTGCTACCGATCCAGGTCTCCGACGACGGGACCGAGATTCGCGAGTTCTACGGCCCGGGCATCGTGGAGCTGTCGCGTCTGACCACCGGCAAGTCGACGCGCGAGATCGAAGACATTCAAAATCTACTGCTCGCTCACGGCTACGACCAGAACGACGTGTATCGCTTCTTCGCACCGTTGTCGCAGACTCGCGATCCAGGCGAGTCTCAGCAACAGCAGCAGCGCGAGTTCTACGCGTTCATCAACGAGAACGGCAATCTGATCAATGAAGGCATCGTCGCCTCCGTGCCGTTCCTAAAAGAGCTCTCGAGCGAAATGACCGGAAAGAATCATCGCCTCTATCGGCTCCGAGCTCCATGGGCCGCATATCTCGGCTTCCCTTCGTCGACGGAGTCTCGCAGCTACATCGGCATACGGATGCTCGGTGCCGCATCGCTCAAAGGAATCGGCAGCATGGAGGTCGCCGAGGTTTCATCGATCCGGTATGACGAGGCGGAGATCTCGCTCGTCGACGAGTCGCGGCCGTTCCTCGATCTACTCAGGCTCGAACGGAATCGCAGCTCCGCACGACGCCTCGGCAGCACATCGACGGCCGACACGATCAGCGATCTCGTCGTGTGCGAGTCGCAGCTCGCCTCCGGGAGCGGACCGGTCATTCTGGTCGGCGAATGGGATCCCGCTTCCGAAGAGGTACGGCGGCCGATCCGACTGTTCGGTGAGGACGCAGAACGCTACGGCCTGGTCACTCCGCTCACCGCAGAGCGCGTCGAATCGCAGAGCACCGCGTACAAGAAGCTCTACGGAAAGCTGAGCAAGCTGGAGACGCTGCCGTCGTTCTCGGTCGATGCACTCCGCCACAACGCAAACTTCAGCGGATTCATCATCGGCGAGAGCGTCGAACGTCTCTGATCAAACGGCCAGGCGTCCATTGCGGATCAACGAGACGACGCCGGCGATCTTCGGAATCTCGATCTGCCGGTCGAGATACTCCCAGATGCCGAGAACCTCGTCGCGATCGCGTTGCCTTTGCGGCGCGGCGCGGCGCACGTGCTCTTCGGCCAGCGCGAACTTCGCGCGGCCATACCAGCGGTTGGCCTCGTAAGGATCAGCGGCGAATTTTTGAACCGCGGCAGTCACGAGCGCGACCTCGTCATCCGTGATGCTCTCCAGTCCCAACGCGGGAGTGTCTACGCCGCGGAGAGTGCGTTCGGGCTGCAGCTCATGCGCCGCCTTGAGGATGTCGAGCGCGCGCGTGAGGCGTTCGACGTGCTGCGTGATGCGCAGGCCGCTGATGTAAAACGTGCTGCGATCGTTCGCTCCATAGCGCGCCACGCTCGTCCACACGACCTTCGCGCGCATGACAAATGAGCGCGGCGGCTTCAAAAGAGCGAAGGACATCTTCGCCTCGGCGCCGGGAATGATCTCCTCGTTGTGACGGATGCGCATCCCGGTCGCCGAAAGCTGAACGATCGAGAATTTCACATCGTTGAAGATGCCGTCGATCTGTCGTCGCGGCACGAACCTGGTCGCCGAACGAAGATCGGGCGCCGGACTCTCGACTGCTTCGGCGCGCCGTTCCGTGATGATGGGCGCCGGTTGCTGCGGGAGCTCGATCGGCGGTGCATCCGCGGCGGCGATCGTCGGTGCGGCGCTGATTTCAGTGTGCTCGGCCGCCGGGGGAGGCGGCGCTTCACTGCGCTCCGGCTGCGATTGAACGAGAGAATCGCTGAGCATCGCCTCGCTGCGATAGAGCTGAATCAGCCCTTCGCGGAAAAACGCTTCCAACTGCTGCAGCGGCACGCGAGCCTCTCCATTCTGCATCAGGCACAGGAGATGGCCCGAAGAGATCAGAGCATCGACGACTTCAGGAGCCAGATGAAGGAACTGCGTCAGTTCAGCTCGTGTCAGAGACGCCGCGGGAGCCCGCATATGCTGTTGCCACCGGTCATCGTCGAATCCACGTCTTATGCCACCGAGATGTCGGTCGCCGATGGTCCCCAGCCCGGGATGCAGGTGCGCACGGTCGCGCGGAGACGCGCGGGAAGAACAGGTTTGCCGAGCGCCTGCTTCACGGTTGGAAACAGCGTACGGATCTCCGCAACGTCGAGTCCTGTGACCACGATCACGTTCGCGAGTGCAGCCGGATTCGTGGCGTGAAGGTGTTCCATCACCGCTGTGCCGCTGACGGTCGGCAACACGATGTCGAGAAGAATCACGGAGTAGGTTTCGCGCGACAGAAGATCGATCGCTACATCACCGTCGTTCGCCACTTCTACGTCGAGTCCTTCTGCTTCGATGATCGCGGAGAGAAGTCTCTGCGTGTTCGGATCGTCTTCGACGATGAGTGCCTTGGGACGCATTTAAGTACGGAACTATTCTAAGCAAAACGGCCGCCACGTCTAGTCCAGTCCGCCAATAAAGGAACACACCAATTCGATGGCGCGACTGATGTTGCTTTTCTCGGTGGATCCGGAGCTGACCCGCGGTTTGAGTGAGTGGTCGCCGTCAGTCATCCATTCGATCCGAATCGCCGGCGAAAGCTCATATTGTTTGACGTCTTCGCGATTGCCGAATGGATCGCGCTCGCCCTGCACGATGAGTGTCGGCGTCCGCAGCGTCGCGAGGTGTTTCGTTCGCAAACGCGTCGGTTGTCCCGGCGGATGAAATGGATAGCCGAGGCACACGAGGCCGCGGGCAGCGACGGAGTCGGCGACCATGGTGGCCATCCGGCCGCCGAGCGACTTTCCACCCATGACGACCGATGGCCCTCCGCCGAGCTCCGAGACCACGGCGCGCCACGATTCGAGAAGAACCGGCTCGCGATCGGGAGCGCCCCGCCGCCCTCCCTCCCGCCGCGCCGCCATGTACGGAAACTCGAAACGCACGACGCGAATCCCGCATGCGCCGACTCCGCGGGCGATCGTGTTCATGAACGGCGTGTCCATCGCGCCGCCGGCGCCGTGCGCCAGCACGAGTACATCCTCGCTGCTCTCCGGACCGTCGGTTAGAAGATGCACAGGCACAACTTCAGCACATCCACGCGCGGTCATGCCATCTGGTCCGCCGTTCCCCCGCCAGATCGGTTGGAAGCGCGGTGATCCGCAGGAAGCGCTCGTCGAGCGCGAGTGGCTCGTCACCAATGGCCTCGGCGGCTATGCCTCCGGGACGATCGGCGGCGCGGCAACGCGTCGCTTTCACGGAAAGCTCATCGCCGCGCTTCCCGCGCCACTGGGCCGGTTCATGATGCTGAATCACCTCGAGGAATCGGTCGAGAGACCCAACGCCCCTGCTTTGAGATTGAGCGGCGATGAACACGGAAAAGAGATCGCCTATCCCGAGCCCGGCTTTCTCGAAGAATTCGTGATGGAGTGCGGTCTGCCGGTCTGGCGTTATTCGAAGAACGGCATTCGAATCGAGAAACGCGTCGTCATGCCGCATCTCCAGAACACGACGTACATCATCTACAAACTCGTCGAAGGTCCGGCCGGCCTGACGCTGAATCTGCGGCCATCGCTGAAGTTCCGGCCGCACGAAGGTCTCGTCAACGAAGATGTCTCGACGCAGTGGGACGTGAAAACCAACGGACGAGAGATCGAGATCTCCGATGGTCGCGCCGGCATGGTCCCGCTTCGTCTGATCCTCATCAGCGAAGCGGCGACTCTCGTCCGCGACGAACGCCGGCTGCTGCATGTGATCTACCGCATCGAGCGCAGTCGTGGTTATGAGCACGAGGGTCCGCTGTGGAGTCCCGGCGTCATTCAGATTCCGCTCACCGTCGGTGAGAACGCCGGCATCGTCGCTTCCGTCGAAGCGTGGGACGTCGTCCGCGCACTCACGGTTGATGACTGTTGCGAAGCGGAGATGGTGCGGCGGCAGAAGCTCCTGGCGATCTCCGGACGTGAAGAGCATCGACAGGACAACTTCTACGCGCAGCTCGTCCTGGCCGCTGACCAGTTTCTGATCCGTCCCGGCACGCGCGCCGGCGACGCCGCGCGAATCGCCGCGATGGGCGACGAACCGCGCACCGTGATCGCCGGCTATCACTGGTTCACCGACTGGGGCCGCGACACGATGATCAGCCTGGAAGGATTGACGCTGGTCACGAACCGTCATCGTGAAGCCGGCAACATCCTGCGCACGTTCGCCTCGTACATCCGCGACGGGCTGATTCCGAATATGTTTCCCGAAGGAGAGCGCGGCGGTCTGTATCACACGGCCGACGCGACGATGTGGTTTTTCCACGCGGTGAAGCGTTATGTCGATCACACCGGCGATCGGGAGACGCTTCGTACGCTGCTGCCGAAGCTGATCGAGATCATCGAGTGTCATGTGCGCGGCACGCACTTCAACATTCACGTCGATCCCGTCGATGGTCTGCTGTCGCAAGGGGCGGAGGGTTACCAGCTCACGTGGATGGACGCGAAGGTGGACGGGTGGGTCGTCACGCCGCGCCGCGGAAAAGCGGTGGAGATCAACGCTCTCTTCTACAACGCGCTGCGAATTCTGCAGCAATACCTCACCGAAGAAGGCGACCTGCCGAACGCACGGCGGATGGAAGAGCTCGCGCTGCGTGCGCGCGAGTCATTCAATCGACGCTTCTGGAACGAAGCGTGTCAGTGTCTCTACGACGTCGTCGATGAGAACGATCCTGCCATTCGCCCCAATCAGATTTTCGCCGTGTCATTACCGCATCCCGTTCTCGATGAATCGCGATGGCGCAGCGTCGTCGATGTCGTGCGCGCCAAATTGCTCACACCCGTCGGCCTGCGGTCACTCTCGCCCGATCATCCCGATTACAAACCAAGGTACGACGGCGACCTCCGTGCACGCGATGCCGCGTATCACCAGGGAACTGTCTGGGCGTGGCTGATCGGTCCGTTCCTCGACTCCTGGCTTCGGGTCAATCCCGGCGATCGCAACGGCGCCCTGGCGTTGCTCGAAGGATTCGACAAAGAGCTGGCCGAATCGTGCATCGGCACGATCAGCGAAGTCTTCGACGCCGAGCCTCCCTACCACCCGCGCGGCTGCGCCGCGCAGGCGTGGTCAGTGGCGGAAGTGCTGCGCTGTCTGCATGCTTTGCGTTGAGCCTTGGAGTGCGGCGGCTTGCCGCCGCCGCCTTTAGAAACGGCGGCCAAGCAACTCCAGTACCGCAGAAACTTCCGTCTCAATCGCGCGTCGCAAAACCAGCTCGAGAGGTGTGGGTGCGAACTTCGACGAGTGAAGCGACGGTAACACCGCGCCGCTGGCAACTTTCGCCGGGTCCGCCGCTCCGACTCGAAGCATCGTCGCCGGAATCTTCTGATCGAGCGAGAAGCGACCAAAGTCCTCACTCGCCATTCCCGGTTCGCCTTCCACGACGTTCGCTGCGCCAATCTGTTTCGCTACCGCGGCGTGCATTCGTTGTGTCAGTGCCGGATCGTTATAGGTCGATGGTGTGGACTCGCCTGTCAGGACGGTCACGATCGGCGCGCGATCCTCCGCAATCCCCGCGGCGAGGGCGATCCCTTTCGCCATGCGCTCGATCGACGCAAGGACCCGCTCGCGAACATCAGCCTTATATGTACGCACCGTCAAGTTCAGCTTCGCTTCATCGGGAATGATGTTTCGTTTCGTCCCGGCATGAAAAGCGCCGACGGTGATCACGACGGGATCGAGCGGCGAGCGCTCACGACTGACGATCGTCTGCAGCGCCATCACGATTTCTGACGCGACGACGATGGGATCCTTCGTGCTCTGTGGTGATGCTCCGTGGCCGCCGATGCCGCGCACGGTGATGTCGACCGAATCTCCCGCCGAAAGAATGTATCCGCTGCGAATGCCGACCTTGCCGGCCTCGATCTCCGCTGAGTCGTGGATGGCCAATGCGTAGTCGGGACGCGGGAACCGATCGTACAGACCAGCGTTCAACATGGCCTGTGCGCCTTTCACGACTTCCTCCGCCGGTTGTCCGATCAGAACGAGTGTGCCATGCCATTGCGACTTCGTGTCGGCGAGGATCTTCGCCGCGCCCAGCAGCGCGGTCATGTGGAGATCGTGCCCACATGCGTGCATCACATTCGACACGTTGCTCGCGTAGGCAAGTCCCGTCTGTTCGGAGATCGGCAGAGCGTCCATGTCCGTGCGCAGCAGGACGACTGGACCATCTCCGTTGTGCATCACCGCGACGACGCCGTAACACGTCGCGTCCGGCTCCGCGTACTTACCGACGTGCTCCGTGACGTCGTAGCCGAGCTCGCGCAGACGACCCGCGACGGTGGCCGAGGTCTTCTGCTCCTGCATCGACAGCTCCGGCGCGGCGTGCAGTCCCTTGTACGTATTCATCAACGACGGGATCTCGCGGTCGATCCGATCGGAGAGCGTCTGTGCATTCATCGGTATGGTCATGAGAACAACGAGGGGAAGGACTCGACGCATCGTCCGATCGTATATCAGCGGCTCCTATAATCGCGCCCATGGCGTGGGAAACGGTCATCGGCCTCGAGGTGCACGCGCGCCTCCTGACCGAGTCGAAGATGTTCTGCGGCTGCTCGACGGCATTCGGCGCGCCGCCCAACACGCATGTCTGTCCGGTTTGTCTCGCCTATCCGGGTGCGTTGCCGGTGATGAACCGCCGGGCCGTCGACCTGGCGATGCGCATGGGTCTGGCCAGCGGGTGCGAGGTCCAGTTGCGATCACAGTTCGCGCGCAAGAACTACTTCTATCCCGATCTGCCGAAGGGCTATCAGATCTCGCAGTTCGAGCGTCCTCTGGCCACCGGCGGCCAGATCGTCATCGGCGAGAAGACTGTTCGCCTGCGCCGCATCCATCTCGAAGAAGATGCCGGCAAGTTGATTCACGAAAGCGGGCGCTCGCTCGTCGATCTCAATCGATCCGGCACTCCGCTGATCGAGATCGTCAGTGAGCCCGACATCGGTTCCGCTGCTGAAGCATCGACGTACTTCAACCGCCTGCGACAGATGTTGATGTACACAGAAGTCTGCGACGGCAACATGGAAGAAGGCTCGCTCCGCTGCGACGCCAACGTCTCGCTTCACCTCCGCGGCAATCCCCTCGGCACACGCGTCGAGATCAAGAATCTGAACTCGTTTCGATTCCTCAGCCGTGCCATCGAGTTCGAGGTCGAACGGCAGACGAAGTTGCTCGAGGGCGGCGGGAAGGTCGTTCAGGAAACGCGGCTCTTCGACCCGAACAAGAACGAGACGCGGCCGATGCGCACGAAGGAAGAAGCGCACGACTATCGTTACTTCCCGGAACCCGATCTCTTTGCTCTCGAAGTCGATCGCCCGTGGATCGAGAAGGTGCGCGCAGCGATTCCGGAGCTGCCGGCGACGCGCAGCGCGCGCTTTCAGCGCGAGCTCGGTCTCACGCCGGTCGACGCGGAGATTCTCGTCACGAGTCGCGAGATCGCCGACTACTTCGAGAAGGTCGCGCGTCTGAGCGGCAATCCGAAATCGGCGTCGAACTGGATTCGCAACGACGTCCTCCGCGTTGGACTCACCACCATCACACCGCCACTGCTGGCCACACTCATCCAGATGATCGATCGCGGCGCGATCGGCGGAAAAGCGGCCAAAGAGATCTTCGAGGACATGGCGTCATCCGGCGAGGAGCCGGAACGCATCGCCGAGCGAAAAGGATTGGCGCAGGTTTCCGATCCCGGTGCGATTCGCGAAGCCGCGCAGCGCGTCATCGCGCGCAATGAAACGCAGGTCGAGCAATACCGCGGCGGGAAAGCGCAGGTTTTCGGATTTCTCGTCGGTCAGTTGATGAAGGAGATGCGCGGGAAAGCGAATGCGGAGGTCGCGAACAGTGTGCTGCGGGAACTCCTCGAGGGTTAGCGGAGCTCGTTCAGTTTCGCCTCGAGGGGATTGTCGACCTTGGTGAATCCGGCGGGCACGGCGAATTCCGACGCGGCGAAACTGCTCTGACGAATGTCGGTGACCTGCGACCGCGTCCTTCCTGTCGTCGTGCTGCCGTTCATGGTGATGCGCGTGGTTGTGACCTGCTTCAGAGGAAAACCGACGACGCCAGAAGTCTGTGCATCGATCATTTTGTCGAGTGACTCCACGCCCGTGCGCACGCGGATGGACTCGATCACATTCGCTGCCGTCGCCGGCAGACGATCGGTCGACCACACCTCGGTCGTCATCGACAGACGAATCGGCGGTTTCGTTTCGCCCATCATCTTCAAAACCATGTCGAACGACGAATCGATCGTCGAGCGCGTCGTCGGAAATCCCTGAAGCGAGCCACCGCTCCCTTTCTTGCTTACGCTGACGCGCGGGTTCTTGACGTCGATCTTCGCGTACGGGGTGGACATGAACGTCGCGGCGCCGGCGAGAAGATGGCCGAGGTCCATCTCGTAATACGTCTTCTTCGACGGATTGAGGACGGTGAGAATGCCGCTGCCACTCGATGACAGCACAACCGATCCTTTCTCGAAGATCAATTGCGCATCGGCGCCCGACACGACTTCCATCCTCACTTTTCCCTGATCGGCCTTGACGACACCGGTGAAGACGTGCGGACTCGCTGCTTCGGTCACGCTCTCGAATCGATACGTGATTCCGGCGTGCACTTCGGATACGAATGCCAGCGCGACAACGACAGCAGCAATTCGTTTCATGCGCGCCATGACAGCGGACGGAACAGCGAAATTCCGTATGTTATGATGCGCCCGTTCCCGACACCCCTTCTCTTGTACATCGATGAAAACGAGGAGGTTACCTTGCGTTTCCTGACCAGGCTTCTCACCCTTGCTCTCTTTTCGGTCGCGATTGCCGGTTCGTCGTTCGGATCCGGATTCTCGCTGTTCGAGCAGGGTTCCAAGGCGAAGGCGATGGGCGGCGCCTTCGCGGCGACGGCTGACGATCCATCAGCGATCTTCTTCAACGTCGCCGGGATCGCTCAACAGAGACACTTCGAAATCCTCGCCGGCGGCACAGCGATCAACTTCGCCAATGAATTCCGCGGCGATCCGAACGACGAGTTCACATCGGGGGCCACAGGTTTCTACCGGCGTCACACCTTCGTGCCGCCGAGTGCATACGTCGTCATCCCCTTCAGCAGCAATATGACCTTCGGCCTCGGACTGATGACGCCATTCGGTCTGCGCACGAGCTGGCAATCTCCATGGGTGGGGCGCTTCGTCGCCAGCGACTCGAACATCAAGGCCGTAAGCGTCGAGCCGGCGCTCGCCTGGCAGACTTCCGACGGTCGCTTCGCTCTCGGTGCGGGAGCGGAGTATCGACGTGCGCACGTTACTCTGACGCGCAACAACCCGTTGACCGGCTCCGGCATCAATCCATTCACCGGACGAATCGTCGATGTCGCGAATGTCCAACTGAACAGCGACTGGAATTCCGCCTGGGGCTGGAACGTGGGCGCGCTGTTCAAGTTCACGCCGACGTGGCGCGTCGGCGCCTCGTACCGCGCCGACATGGATATCGACTTCACCGGCGACGCCACGTTCACGCAGATTCCGACCGGCAACGCACAGATCGACGCGCTCGTCAAAGCGGGCCTGCCGCCGAATCAGAAGATCAGCACGACAATCCCGTTTCCGGCGACCGCGATCATCGGTGTCGCTTCATCCACCATTCCGAAGTGGGACATCGAAGCGGATGTGACGCACACGACGTGGAGCCGGTTCAAGTCGCTGCAGATCGCGTTCTCGCAGACGCCGCAGATCAATCTCGATCGTCCCCAAAACTGGCACGACACATACTCATACCGCCTCGGCGCCAATCATGCGGCCACCGATGTGTGGGATGTGCGTTTCGGTCTCGTCTACGATGAAAACCCGCAACCCGTTGAGGTAGTCAGTCCGCTGCTGCCGGACTCCGATCGCGAGGGTGTTTCATTCGGTGTCGGCCACCATCGCGGCCCGTGGATCATCGACGGCGCCGTGTTCGTGCTGCACTTCAAAAACCGCAGCACAGAAGGTCGGAGTAGTGACGGGTTCAATGGTACGTACAAAACAAACGCAACGCTGCTGAGCGTACATCTCGGCTATCGCTTCTAGACCCAAAAGGAGAACTTTTCATGACGCGAATCAAAAGCTTTGCGAGATTTGCAGCGGTCGTCGCTCTGGCATTAGTGATCGCAGTACCGGCGTTCGCGGCACGCGGCAGAGCGGACTTCACTGTGTTCGTCGCGATCGGCGACAGCTACGGTGCAGGAGTCGAGAGCGGCTCTCTCAACGCGAATCATCAGCCGTTCAGTTGGCCGGCCGTCATCGCCCGGCAGGCGGGTGTTGCCGACTTTCAACAGCCGCTCGTTACTTTCCCCGGCATTCCCCCAGGTATCGAGCTGCAGCTCGTCGACGTCGTCTCATTTCCGCCGGTGATTTTGCCGGCGAGCGGCGCCGGCCAGCCGGTGAATCTGAACCTGCCCAGACCGTATAACAACTTGAGCGTCCCCGGCGCGACGGTCACTGATGTCATCACGCTGAAGGGCAACGAGCAGAATCCGACATCCACCGCGGCGCAATTCGCGCGATTCATCCTCCGGGGCCTCGGTACCGAAGTCGAGCAGGCGATCGGGCTGCATCCGACGTTCATCGTCATCTGGATCGGCGGCAACGATCTTCTCGGCTCAGTGCTCGCAGGAACGCCGCGTGCGCTCACGCCGACCGACACCTTCCGCGCGTCGTACAACCGGATGCTCGATGCGCTGGTCGCCTTTGCGCCTGACGCCGGCATCGTGGTCGGAAATCTGCCGACGAGCCCCGCGGCGCTGCCATTTCTCACCACAGTGCCCCCGGTGCTGATCAATCCACAGACACGGCTGCCAGTGCTGCTACAGAACGGTCAGCCGATCTTCTTCATCGCCGATCTCGGCGGCGGCACGATCGGCCAGCTCACGCCCGGAAGCGCGGTCCTTCTCCCCTGCTCAGC
>DASXRT010000070.1:0-25468 GCA_036506455.1 Thermoanaerobaculia bacterium | reverse complement strand
GCGTGCAATCATTCGACCTTGCGCTCCGAGGATTCGCGCGGTTTGGCGTTCTTCACGTATTTGTCGAGCCACTGGTCCATCTCCCACAGCACATGCATCACCGACTCGCGGCCGCGATAACCGTGCGCTTCCTTCGGCAGCATGACCAGTCGTACGGTGCCACCCAGACCTGAAAGCGCGGCGTAGAGACGCTCGCTCTGAATGGGGAATGTGCCGGTGTTGTCGTCATCGATGCCGTGAATGAGAAGCAGCGGCTCAGTGATCTTGTCGGCGTAGTTGAACGGCGACATCGTCGTGTAGGTGTCGCGCGCCTGCCAGTACGTCCGCTCCTCGGCCTGGAAGCTGAACGGCGTGAGCGTGCGGTTGTACGCGCCGCTGCGCGCGATGCCGGCGCGGAAGAGATCGGAGTGGGCGAGGAGATTCGCCGTCATGAATGCGCCGTAGGAATGTCCGGCGATGGCCATGCGGTCGCGATCGCCGACGCCGCGGCGCACGAGCTCATCGACCGCAGCCTTTGCCCCCGCGACGAGCTGATCGACGTACGTGTCGTTCGGTTCCTTGTCGCCTTCGCCGACGATGGGGATCGTCGGATTGTCGAGCACCGCGTAGCCGCGCAGCACGAAGACCGTCGGCGAGCCCGTGCCTGTCGCCCGAGTGAATCGATACGGCGAAGTCGTCACCTGGCCGGCGGCCGAGGCGCTCTTGAATTCGGCGGGATAGGCCCACATGAGGACGGGCAGTCGCCCGTCGCGTTGCGGATCGTAGCCGGGTGGCAGATACAGCGTGCCGTTCAGATCGAGGCCATCGTCGCGCTTGTAATGGATGACCTCCTTCTTCACCTTCGCCATCTGCGGCGTCGGATTGGGAAGCGACGTCAACGCGCGCGGCGAACCTTTGCGCAGATCGCGCACGAACCAGTTCGGCGGATCGGTGACCGATTCGCGGCGAGTCATGATCATCTGACCGCGCGCGTCGAGCACATCGACCGGCAGCTCGTAATACGGCGCTAGGGATCGGAAGAGCCGCGTCGCATTCTTCGTGTTGATATCGACCCGATCGACGAACGGTCGCGCTCCTTCGGGCGATGCTCCTTCACCGATGAAGTAAAGAGTGTGGCCGTCGGCGCTGATGCGCAGGACTTCCTGACCGCTCGCATTCCTGCGCGTCACCGGCTCACCGGGATCGCCGTAGCGATCTTCATAAGAGCGGTCGTAGACGAGAAACGGTGTGCGCGTAGCGCCGGGATAGATGCGCCACATCTGCTCCTTGCGGTCTTTGAAGCGGCGGCTGTCGACGAGCGCGAGATCGTCGGTCCCCCATTTGACTCCGTCGTAGCGCAGCGGCAGATCCATCAACTTTTGCGCTGCGCCGCTGAACGGATCGCTGAGAACGAAGAGCGCATCGCGAAAGGGAACGTCCTTGCGCGGATTCCCCTCGTCCTGCGCTTCGACCCAGAACGCGGTCGCGGGTTTGTCGCTGCGCCAGTCGGCGTCGCGAGGCCCGGTGGGAACGGCGTCGAAATCGATCGGCACCTGATCGGCGAGAGGATTGTCGGCGATGAGACGCAGCGTCTGGCCCGACGTCGACCAGATCTCGATCCGGTTCGGGAAACGATATGCGGGAACCGTGTAAGAGAAGGGTCGATGGATCGTCTCCACGAGCAGATAGCGGCCGTCCGGCGATGGCTCGGCGCGGATGATCATCGCCGTGGCACCGATCGGCGACGGTTGCCCCCGCAACGGAACGATCGCCACTTTCGACTGCATGTGGTACTCGAACAGCGCGGCGTCCGACTCGTTGCGGATCATGTCTTCGTACGTTCGCGCGGCCGCTTTTCGTCCGCGACTCTCCTGAACGGCCGGACCGGTCGGCGTCCGTGATGCCTCAGGAGGCGCGGATTGCGACGGCACGGAGCGCACCACGAGGCTCTTGCTGTCGGGCATCCATTCGTATGGCCGCCGTGGCAACGATTGATTGAGGATGAGGAACGAAACGCGGCGCGCCGAGGCGTTGCTCGTGTCGGCGACCCACAGTTCGACGCCCGCGCGCGTCGACAGCGTGAATGCGATGTGCGCCGAGTCCGGCGACCAGGTCACGAAGCGCATGCGCGGGTTCGGCGGCAGATCGCGGACGGTGAAGGTATTGCCGTTGTTCACGCGGACGAGCATCAGCGACGTGTAATAGAGCAGGCGTGACTGATCGTGTGTGTCGGGATTGAATCGGACGCCGGCCAGCTTCAGCTCGGGCTGCGAAAGATCAGCGACCGTCAGAAGCGCAGGTGCCTGCATCAGGAGAAGCCAGTTGCCATCCGGCGACACGCTCGCCTGCGGCGTCGGCGGCGCATCGACCACCTCGGCGATCTTCTTCGGCGGCATCTTGTAGCCGCTGTCGCCGGGGTTTTGTGCGAACAGCGTAAGGGGAATGATTACGGCGATGAGGGTCGGCAGTCGGCGCATGAAGAACCCCTCCGAATGCGGGAAAGCATATCGCTACAGTAAGCTCTCAGCTCTCAGCTCTCAGCTCTCGGGAACCAACTGAGAGCTGACGCTGACAGCCGAGACCTCATGGGCGAGATCGTCTCGATCTGGATCAAGCGCGCGCATCGCGGGCCGATGGATCGCGTGAGCGAAGCGGAGCTCGTCGCCGGCCGCGGCCTTCGCGGAAGTGCCGATCAGGGTCGCAAGCGGCAGATCACCATCATCACTGAGGAGAGTTGGGATGAGGCGCAGGAGGCGGTGGGGGTGGCGGTCGATCCGTCAGCGCGCCGCGCCAACGTGCTCGTGCGCGGCCTCGATCTCGAATCTTCGCGCGGCAAACTAATGCGTCTCGGGGACTGCATCGTGCGCGTTTACGGCGAGACGCGTCCGTGCAACCTCATGGAAGAAGCCCAGCCCGGATTGCGCGACGCTCTGAAACCGAGATGGCGCGGCGGTGTGTTCGGCGAGATCGTCGAAGGCGGCACCATCCACGTCGGCGATGCCGCTTCGTTGCTACCATAGCGCGATCCCGTCATGAATCGATTCATGCGAGTGACACAGCTCGTCGGCGTCACCTCGGTGCCTGTCGTCGGTGTCGTCTGGGCGGGCTGGACGAATGCGACGGCGCTCGTCCTCTACTGGTACGAGACGCTGCTGCTCATCCTTCTCGTTGCGGTACGCATACATCTGCACCGCACATTGACGAAGAAGCGCGGTCACTATTGCGAAGTGCTCATGAGAAGCACGACGAATGGCCGTACTACGACCAGAACGAAGATCGGCTACTTCGGAACGAGCTTCCTCATTTTTGCGCTCGCCTTCTGGCTCGGTTCCGGAATCTTCCTCGGCTTCACGCTCCGCGATGATCAGCTTGGCGCCGTCGATCACGACGAATTGCGGGCGGGACTCGCAGTCACGGCGATCTTACTGTCCCTCGGACTCTTCATCGATATGGTCGGCCTGCGCGAGCGGCCGTTCGCCTGGATCAGCATGATGAGCAGGGGAGTGCTCTGGCGTGTTTTTCTGGTTCAGATTGCGATCTTCGCGGGCTTTGTCGGCGCGGGGATGCTCGGTCTGCCGCGCAGCGCGCTTATCGCGTTTGTCTTTCTGAAGCTCTACACCGACATCACCTCGCAGTTGCCGAACTACTACGATCCGCAGCGCGCGCCGCGATGGACGGTGAAGCTATTCGGGCGCAGTTTCGCCGAGCAGTGGAGGAGAGACAAAGCAGCCGAAACGGCTCTTGAAAAAGCGGAAGAGGAAATCTTCGACGGACGACCGATGCCGTTCGAGCAGACATTCATTCATCGTATCGACGGCTGATGTTCGCATCGTTTGTCGTCTACGCCGCATTGATCGTCTTCGCCGTTGGCAGCTTCGGCATTCTCTGGCCGCGTTTCATGTCACGAGAGATGGGCGCACTGCTCGGGGGCGGCGCCTTACTCGTCATCGTCATCGCACTCGCCTGGCCCGTGCGCGAATCGCGCGTCACTACGCCGGCATCGCGGCTCGACGCGTTCATGCCGGTGTGGCAGTTCAATGAACGGCACGCGACGCACGTCGCCGCTCCGCCGGACAAAGTCTTCGCCGCGATTCGCGCCGTCACCGCCGACGACATCCTTTTCTTTCGGACGCTGACCGCGATCCGCCGCGGAGGCCGGCCGCTGCCACCGAACATCCTCGATGCACCGAAGAGCAAGCCGATTCTCGATGTCGCGACGAGCACGAGCTTTCGTTATCTCGCCGACGATCCGCCACATGAGCTGGTCGTGGGGACGACGGTCGCGCGCGGCGTCGACGCCACGATGAATTTCCTCGTCACGCCCGATGGCAGTGGAGGTTCGAACGTCTCCACGGAGACGCGCGTTTTCGCGAAGACGAAGCGAGGAGCCCGCCAGTTCGCAGTCTATTGGCGCATCATTCACCCCGGAAGTGACATCATTCGCAGGATGTGGCTACGCGCGATCAAGAAGCGTGCAGAAGCGGGGTCAGGTCTTCAGTTTTCAGTTTCTTTCTTCAAGAGGTAGAAAAAAGTGAAAACTGAAGACCTGACCCCAGTCATCGCCATCGATCTCGGCGGAACGAAAATCGCGGTGGCTTCGGTCAGCGAGCGCGGTACCGTCCGACAGCGGATGGAAGAGCCGGTCGACCGATCATCGGCGCTCGAGCAGATCGTGCGCATGGCGCGGGAGATCGACGGTGAAGCTGTCGGCGTTGCCGTTCCCGGTCTTGTCCGCCGCGATGGAACCGTGTGGGCGCCAAACCTTCCCGGATGGGATCGCGTTCCGCTCGCGCGCGAATTGAAACGCAAATTGCGTCTGCCGGTATTCGTCGAGAGCGATCGCAACGCCGTGGTTCTCGGCGAGAGCTGGCGCGGCGCGGCGCGTGGTAAGTCCGACGTCATCGTGCTCATGGTCGGTACCGGCATCGGCGCCGGAATCCTGAGCGGCGGCAATATCGTGCGCGGAGCGCACGAGCTGTCGGGATGCGCCGGGTGGATGGTCGTTTCCGATGAAGCGAACGAGATGACGTCACGCGTTGGCGCGCTGGAGTCGCTCGCCTCCGGACCGGCGATCGCGCGCGTGGCACGAGCAGAGTCGGCGCTGGCGGTCGCGATCCGAGCGCGGAAAGGTCAGCGCGACGCCGTCGACGCATTGAAGGCCGCCGCGCGTCAGCTCGGTCGCGCCATCGCCAACCTCGTCAGCCTCTTCGATCCCGAGATCATCGTCATGACGGGTGGTCTCATGAACGCCGGCGATCTGTTTCTCGACGACGTGAAACACTCCGCCCGCGAGTTCGCGCAGCCGCTCTCGTTTCCGCACGTCGAGATCGTCATCAGCACTCTCGGTACGGAGGCCAATCTGCTGGGCGCTGCGCGACTGGCGCTGACCGAGGATCGAAGATGAGCATCGATGAGTATCGGGAGAAGATCACGGGCGTTCTCGATCGAATCTGGTCGACGCAGAGCGACAACATCCGTCGCGCGGCACAAATGATGGCGGAGTCGGTGGCCGGCGGCGGCCTCGTTCACCTGTTCGGCAGCGGACATTCGGTTCTCCCCGTGCAAGACGTCTTTCCGCGATACGGCAGCTTCCCCGTCTTTCATCCCCTCATGGATGCGCGTTTGATGTGGCAGAACGTCCTCGGATCGGGCGGTGCGAAGGGGCTGCTGTGGCTGGAGCGACAGGAAGGCTACGCCCAGGTTCTTTTCGAGAACGAGCCGATTCGGGAGGCCGATGTCATGATGGTCTTCTCACATGGAGGAATGAACGCGGCGGGCATCGAAGTGGCGATGGAGTCGCGCGCTCGCAAACTGAAGGTCGTCGCCATCACTTCGATGGACAATCAGCGCCGGAGCAAAGCGACGCATTCCAGCGGCAAGAAGCTTTCCGACCTCGCTCACATCGTGATCGACAACTGCGTCCCCGCCGAGGACGCGCTCGTCGGCATCGAGGGCTGGAAAGCGCCGGTCGCCGCCGGATCGACCGTGGCCTTTGTGACGATCGCCATGTCGATCGTCGCCGAGGTGGCGAAGGAGCTGGCGAGGCGCGGGATCGCGCCGCCGACGTTCGTCTCGCCGAACGTTCCGGGAATTCCGCCGGACAACAATCGCGACGTCTTCGCCGCGTACGAGAAGGCGCTCAAGCGATGAATCGCCGGGCGCTCTTCGCCTCGGCCTGTGCGGGCATGTTCGTCTTCGGCATCGTCCTGGCGATCCTCGGCGCGTTGTTCGGGCTTCCGGAGATGCGCAGCCGGCTCGATGTCGATCTCGCGCAGCAGGGCGACATTTTCCTGACGCTGTTCCTCGGAATCTTTCTCTCCACGATCGTGGTCGGCCCGATGATCGACAGCTTCGGCAACAAGGTCGTTCTCACCGCGTCGGCTGTGTTCGTGGCGGTCGCCCTGGCGATCTTCGCGTACGCGCACTCCTTCTACGCGGCTCTGGTCGCCGCAGCGCTACTCGGTTTCGGTGGGGGAGGGTTGAACACATCGGCGAACGCGCTGATCGCCGACATCTATCCGGACAACCGCGGTCCGATGCTCAACATGCTCGGCATCTTCTTCGGATTCGGCGCGCTCTTCATCCCGTTTCTGATGGCTAGCATCGCCGGCAGGCTTTCTATCCCGCAGTTGCTGCTGATTGCCGCGGCGCTCGCCGCGGTGTGTGCGATCGCCTATCTGGTGATGCCCTTTCCGCGACCGCATGAAACTGTCGGCTTCTCGCTGCTCGCCTCGATCAAAGCGGTGCGCATTCCGGGCGTTCTGCTGTTTGGCGTTCTTCTCTTCTTTCAATCGGGGAATGAAGCTTCGATCGGCGGATGGACGTCGACGTACATCGTCTCGTTGGGCATACGGCCGCAGATGGCGACATGGATCCTGGCGTTCTACTGGGCGGCGTTGATGCTCGGGCGCTTCATCAGCGCGAAGCTGCTCGAGCGTATGACGAAGGAACGGCTCGTTCTGGCGAGCGGCGCCGGTTCGGCGATCGGATGCGCGGTGCTCATGGCCTCGCACTCGATCTACGTGATCGCTCTCGGCGCGGTCATCATCGGTCTCTCGTTCGCGGCGGTCTATCCGACGACTCTGGCCATCGCCGCCGATCGCTATGAACGGCTCGCCGGCACGATCTTCGGACTGCTCTTCGCGATGGGACTCATCGGCGGGATGATCTTTCCGTGGATCGTTGGCCAGGTGGCGCAGATGCGCAGCGTTCGCGCAGGGATGATCGTTCCCCTCGCCGGAGCGATCGCGATCTTCGTTGTAGCGGGTGTAGTGCCGGCCTCCGGCCGGCCTTCTGAAGGTCGCCGGGACGGCGGCACTACACGCTAAAATCGCAATCCGTGCGTGACACCATCACGTTCTACCTCAATGGACTGCGGCAATGCGTCGGCGCTGATGATGCCATGCAGTCGCTGTCGCGCTACCTCCGCTACGACCTGCGTGCGACGGGAACGAAGATCGTCTGCGAAGAGGGTGATTGCGGCGCATGCACGGTGTTGATCGGACGCCGCGAGAACGGCGCGCTGCGATATCGCCCGCTCAACTCCTGCATCATGTTTCTGTTTCAACTCGACTGCACGCACGTCGTCAGCGTGGAAGGTCTGTCGCGCAACGGACTCACGCCTGTTCAGGACGCGATGGTGCGCTGTCACGGGGCGCAGTGCGGCTACTGCACGCCCGGGTTCATCATGGCCATGGCCGCGATGTATGAAGGTCCTCAGGCCGAGGGTATCGGTCCTCGGGACGTTCGCGCCGCACTGACGGGCAACCTCTGTCGGTGTACGGGCTATGAACCGATCATTAAAGCGGCTTGCGAAGTGCAGAATCAGCCGACGATCAAGGATCTCTACCCGTCAACGGACATCTTGCGCGAGCTTTCGGCGATCGAAGGCGAGCCGGTGCGCATTGGCGATTTCTTCAAACCGGTCGCGCTCGAGGAAGCGATCGAATTCAAGGCCGCGAATCCGAAATGCGTGATCGTGCAGGGTGCGACCGATTTCGGCGTGTGGTGCAACAAGCGCGGCTTCACGCCGGGCGCCGTGTTGAGTCTCGATGGCATCGCCGGGCTCGGTGATCTGAGTGTCGACGGCGGTCAGCTCCGCGTCGGCGGCCGCGTCTCGCTCACGCAGCTCGAGGAGTTCGTTCGTGACAAAGTCCCGGAGCTCGCTCAGGTCCTCGATCGCTTCGGCTCGCCGCAGATCAAGAATGCCGGGACTCTGGCCGGCAATATCGCGAACGCCTCGCCAATCGCCGACACGCTGCCGTTCCTCTATGTCACCGATGCGCGGCTCGAGCTCACCGGCCGCGCCGGCACTCGTACGGTTCCGATCGCTTCGTTCTATCGCGGTTACAAGACGCTCGATCTCGCCGCGGACGAGATCATCACGCGCATCGTCATCCCGCTGCCGTCGCGGAGCGATACGCTGCGCCTTTACAAGATCTCGAAGCGGTCGCATCTCGACATCTCGTCGTTCACCGCAGCGATGCTCATGCGCCGCGCGGGCGATCGCATCGACGCGATCCGCATCGCTTACGGCGGCGTCGGACCGATGGTGCTGCGCCTGCCGCGCACCGAGTCGTTCCTCACGGGCAAATCGTTCTCGCTGGACACGCTCGAAGACGCCGGCGCGATCGCGAAGGAAGAGATCACGCCGATCACCGACGTGCGCGGCTCACGCGACTTCCGGTTGCAGCTCGCGGAGAACGTGCTGAAGAAGTTCTATTACGATGTGGTGTAGCGGTGCGCTTCAGCGCGCCGGTGCTATCGATCGCTGATGCGCGTTGCGATCTGCCACGTATTGCCCCAGCCGTCTTCCACCATGCAACGACGATCGCCATAGGGAAGGTCGGACGGGACTTCGAGCGAACGTGCACCGGCATCGAGAGCGCGCCGGTACGTGGCGTCGGTGTCGTCGACGTAGACGTAGAGAAAGGCGGTCATGGGACGACGCGCGCCGGCATCGCTGATCATGACAAGGGAATCGCCGATCCTCACCTCGGAGGGAACCGTCTCTCGATATTCTCCGGTTGCACCGAACACGTTCTGAAGAAACGCGACGAGCTGTTTTGCGTCGTGAGCCACAATGCGTGGCGTCACGGTATGCCAGCCGTCAGGCGTGAGGCGCGAACCGTTAGAGCTCATCGGGTCGTTCTCGCGCTTGGCGATCCTGGCGCCCACGACAGAAGCCTAGCGTATTTTCTGCTCGCCGGCCTGGCATAAACATTTTTGATTTGACGAACCTCACCGGCAATTGTTAAAACCGCGCAACACATGACGAGCGGCCAGTCCATTTCGACAGTCACCTTCGCGCCGGACGCGATCGCGGTTTCCATCGCCTTCGTGTCGCTCGTCGTCGTCATTCTGTCCATTCTTTCGATTCTCCTTCTTAGCGGGAGCGGATGACGGCCTGACAACATCGACATCGATACCAGAGGCCGTCATCCAAAAGGGATGACGGCCTTTTTCGTTTGCGGAGATTTTGATGACAGCGATTGCCGAACTGCAGCGCGAATGGCCCGAACTGGCACCCGAAACGATGACAGGTGCGGAGGTCGTGTGCGAATCACTCGTGCGCGAAGGTGTGGACACGCTCTTCGGATATCCGGGTGGCGCGGTCCTCCATCTTTACGATCAGCTCACGCGCATGCGCGGCCGCCTCCGTCACGTCCTCGTCCGTCACGAGCAGGGTGCGGTGCACATGGCGGAGGGATACGCGAAAGCGACCGGCAGGCCGGGCGTCGCGCTCGTCACTTCCGGACCGGGAGCGACGAACGCCGTGACCGGAATCGCCAATGCCTTCATGGATTCGACGCCTCTCGTCGTCATCAGCGGCCAGGTGCCGCGGAAGATGATCGGCACGGACGCGTTCCAGGAGATCGACACCGTCGGCATTACGCGCCCGTGCACGAAGATGAATTACCTCGTGCGCGACGCCGGTGAGCTGGCCACCATCATCCACGAAGCGTTTCACCTCGCGCGCACGGGCCGTCCCGGTCCGGTGGTCATCGACATTCCGAAAGATGTCAGCGCCGAGCGAACCGCGACCGTCGATCCAGCGCCTCTTTGCCTTCCCGGTTATCAGCCTGACGAACGCGGCGACGCGAAGGACGTCGGCCGCGCAGTCGACAAGATGCTCGCTGCGCGGCGGCCGATTCTCTACGTGGGAGGCGGCGTCGTACATGCGAACGGCGCGCGCGAGTTGCTGACGCTCGCCTCGCGCCTCCGATTTCCGGTCACGCCCACGCTGATGGGCCTTGGCTGTTTCCCCGCGCGGCACCCGCTCTGTCTGGGCATGCTCGGCATGCATGGCACCTACGCGGCGAACATGGCCATCTCCGATGCGGATCTGATCGTGGCCATCGGCGTCCGCTTCGACGATCGTGTGACGGGAGCGCTGGAGAAGTTCGCTCCGCAGGCCGAGATCGTGCACGTCGACGTCGACCGCTCCTCGCTATCGAGGAACGTACGCGCACATGTCGCCATCTCTGGCGATGCCCGCAGCGTCATACGCCAGATGTTGCGAGAGGTCCCGACGAACTGCGACGACACCCGGCTCGATGCCTGGTGGTCACAGATCGACGATTGGCGCAACGCCGAACCGCTGCGCTACGAACGCTGCGAGCACTCGATCAAACCGCAACTGCTCTGCGAAGAGCTGGCGCACGTCACGCGCGGCGAAGCCATTGTCGTCACGGACGTCGGCCAACATCAGATGTGGCTTGCGCAGTACTACCCGTTCCGCGCACCGCGGCAATCGATCACGTCCGGCGGACTCGGCACGATGGGCTTCGGCTTCCCCGCCGCCATCGGAGCTCAGCTCGCACACCCCGAGCGTCAGGTGATCGCCTTCGTCGGCGACGGCGGCTTTCAGATGACAGCGCAGGAGCTCGCCACCGCCGTGTATTACCGCACCAACACCAAGGTCGTGGTGATGAACAACCATTACCTCGGCATGGTCAGGCAGTGGCAGGAGACGTTCTACCAAGGCCGTTACTCCGAGGTGGACATCGAGGCTGGTCCTGACTTCGTGAAGCTGGCGGAGGCGTATGGCGCGCGCGGGTTGCGGGCGATGCGTCCGTCGGAGCTGCGTGCGGTGCTCGAAGAAGGGCTGAACACGCCCGGCGTCGTGGTCATCGACGTCTCCGTCACCGCCGAAGAGAACGTCTTCCCGATGGTCCCGCCAGGAGCAGGACTGAAAGAGATGGTGCTCCGGTGAACCGGACCGTCACGGTCGATGTGGAAAACCGTCCGGGAGAGCTGGCGCGAATCGTCGGCCTGTTCGCCGGGCGCGGCGTCAACATCGATTCGCTCGTCGTCAGCGAGCCGAACGCCAACAACATCTCTTCGATCACCGTGACGATGATCAGCGACGCGCGCACGACCGAGCAGATCGTTCGTGTCCTCAACAAACAGGTTCGCGTGCTCTCGGCCCGCGAGCTCACCACTCACAACCAGGAGCGAAAGAACATGAAAGCGCTTTACGACAAGGACATCGACCGGCGTGCGCTGGCCGGTAAGACGATCGCGGTGATCGGCTACGGAAACCAGGGACATGCGCATGCCAACAATCTGAAAGAGTCGGGCTGCAAAGTCGTCGTCGGCCTGCGGGAATCGAGTCCGTCGCGCGCAAAGGCGCTGGAAGCGGGACTGGCGGTGCGCACGGCCGCTGAAGCGACGCGTGTCGCCGACGTGGTGATGATGCTCGTTCCCGACGAGCTGGCGCCGCGCGTCTATGACGAGGAGATCGCGCCGAACTTGCGCGCCGGAAGTGCGCTCGTCTTCGCGCACGGCTTCGCCGTCCATTTCAAGAAGATCGTTCCGCCGGAGAACGTCGACGTCTTCATGGTCGCACCCAAAGGACCGGGGCATCTCGTTCGGCAGGAGTTCGTCCGCGGACGCGGAGTTCCCTCGCTCGTGGCGGTCGAACGGGATCGTTCCGGCAACGCGCGATCGATGGCCCTCGCCTACGCTGCGGGCATCGGCGCCGGACGCGCCGGCATTCTCGAGACGACGTTCAAGGAAGAAACCGAAACCGATCTCTTTGGCGAGCAGGCCGTGCTGTGCGGCGGCCTCACGGCGCTGATTCAGGCAGGCTTCGAGACGCTCGTCGGTGCCGGCTACGCGCCGGAGATGGCCTACTTCGAATGCATGCACGAGATGAAGCTCATCGTCGACCTCCTCTATGAGGGCGGCCTGGCGAAGATGCGCCACTCGATCTCCAACACGGCGGAGTACGGCGATTTGACGCGCGGCCGCCGCATCATCAACAGCGCCGTAAGAACCGAGATGCAGCGGCTGCTCGCCGACATTCAATCCGGCAAGTTCGCGGACGAATGGATGGCCGAGTGTGCGGCTGGCAAGCCGTCGTTCACGAAGCTGGAAACCGATGGGCTTCGCCACCCGATCGAGGAGGTCGGGAAACGACTGCGCTCGATGATGCCATGGCTCCAGACGGAACAGAGATCCGCAGTGCACGAGGAGGCCGCACATGTCGTTCGATGAAGCGAAATCGGTGTGGATGAGCGGTGAGGTCGTCCCGTGGTCGAAAGCGAACATCCACGTTTCCGCCCACGCGCTGCATTACGGCAGTGGAGTGTTCGAAGGCATCCGCTGCTACGAGACGGCCGAAGGGCCGGCGGTTTTCCGTCTCGAGGAGCACATCAAACGCCTCTTCGACTCGGCCCGCATCTACGGAATCGAAATTCCGTACACGCGCAACGAGCTGAGTGCCGCGGTTTGCCAGATCATCGCCGCGAACGAGTTCACGAGCTGTTACGTCCGCCCGATCGTCTTCTTCGGCAGCTCCACACTCGGTCTCGATCCGCGTTCCTGTCCCGTCGAGGCGGCTGTCCTGGCGTGGCCGTGGCCGTCTCTGCTCGGCGATGACGCGCTCGAGCGCGGCGCGCGCATCACCGTCTCGCCCTGGCGGAAGTTCCACGCGCAGATGATTCCGACAGCCGCGAAAGCCTGCGGTCAATACGTGAACTCGATTCTGGCGACACGCGATGCGACGGGCCGCGGCTTCGACGAGGCCCTGCTTCTCGATGCCGCCGGCGGAATTGCTGAAGGCGCAGGCGAAAACCTCTTTCTCGTGCGCGATGGAGTCGTACAGACGAATGATGAGCGCCAGTCGATTCTCATGGGCATCACCCGCGATGCCGTTCTGACGATCGCACGCGATCTGGGATTCCGCGTCGAAACGCGCGAGCTGGCGCTCGAAGATCTCCTGACCGCCGACGAAGCATTCTTCAGCGGCACGGCGGCGGAGATCACGCCGGTCTGCGCAGTGGATGATGCGGAGATCGGGAATGGACGGCCGGGGAATGTCACTCGGTCGATTCAACGCGTGTTCTTCGAAGCAACGCGCGGCCGCGCGCCGCGCTATCGCCAATGGTTGCATTTCGTCGATGAATGCACGTTCGCGGGCGCGTACGTCGCGGTGCCCTGTATCTGATGACCGGGAGCGAGAGCATGGAATTCAAGCAACTGGAGATGTTCGTGGCGGTGGCCGAGGAAGGCAGCATGATGCGCGCGGCCGAGCGCGTGTTCCGCACACAGCCAGCGGTGAGCATGGCCCTGTCGAAATTGGAGCAGGAGTTCGGCTCCTGTCTTTTCCACCGATCGCGCCGGCGCGGCTTTCAGCTCACCGCCGTCGGCGAGGTGCTTCACGAATACGCGAAGCGGATGCTCGCGCTGCGCGATGAAGCGGCCTTCGGAGTGCGGCGGCTTGCGGCCGCTTTTGAAGGCAGTGCCAGGGCACCGCACTCCAAGATCCCATGAGAAGCCGGGCCATCACGGAAGGCGTCGCGCGAACACCCAACCGCGCAATGCTGCGAGCAGTCGGCTTCGGCGATTCCGATTTCGCGAAGCCAATCATCGGCGTGGCCAACGGCTACAGCACGATCACTCCCTGCAACCTCGGCCTCGACCGGCTCGCTCACACAGCGATCGACGCGCTGCGCGAGAGCGACACGATGCCTCAGGTCTTCGGCACGATCACCGTCAGCGATGGCATCTCCATGGGCACCGTGGGAATGCGCTACAGCCTCGTTTCTCGCGAGGTGATCGCCGACTCCATCGAGACTGTCTGTCAGGCGCAACAGATGGATGGCCTGCTGGCGGTCGGCGGCTGCGACAAGAATATGCCCGGCGCGATGATGGCCATCGCGCGTCTGAACATTCCGGCGATCTTCGTTTACGGCGGCACGATCCGCGCCGGACGATTGAATGGACGCGATCTGACGGTTGTCAGCGCGTTCGAAGCGGTCGGCAGCTTTTACGCCGGTGCCATGTCCGAGAGCGAGCTGGTGGAGATCGAACGGCACGCCTGCCCGGGCGCCGGTTCGTGCGGGGGCATGTACACGGCGAACACCATGGCGGCGGCCATCGAAGCGATGGGCATGAGTCTGCCCGGCTCGTCGACGATGGCCGCCGAGGATGACGAGAAGCGCGTCAGCACTGCAGGCTCCGCCGAAGTGCTGGCGCGTGCAGTCGCGCAACGTCTTCTGCCGCTTCAGATCCTGACGCGCGAAGCCTTCGAAAACGCGATCGCCGTCGTCATGGCCATCGGCGGCTCGACGAACGCGGTCCTGCACCTGCTCGCCATCGCTCAGGCAGCGGGCGTTGCGCTGACATTGGATGATTTTCACGACATCGGCTCGCGCGTTCCGGTGCTGTGCGACCTCAAACCCTCCGGACGCTACGTCGCCGTCGACCTCCATCGCGCCGGCGGGATTCCGCAGATCATGAAGATGCTTCTCGTCAACGGCCTGCTGCACGGTCGCGCGATCACCATCACCGGCCGGACCGTCGAGGAAACGCTCCGGCACGTGCCGCCGTCGCCGCGCGCCGGTCAGGATGTCATCCGCACGTTCGACGCTCCGCTGTATGCGACAGGTCATCTCTCGATCTTGCGCGGCAATCTCGCCGAAGAGGGAGCGGTGGCGAAAACGAGCGGGGTCAAGGTGGCGAGGATGACCGGTCCGGCGCGCGTGTTCGACTGCGAAGAAGATTGCCTCGCCGCGATCCTGGCCGGGAAAATTCGGCGCGGCGACGTCATCGTCATCCGCTATGAAGGGCCGAAGGGCGGTCCCGGCATGCGCGAGATGCTGGCGCCGACGTCCGCGCTCATCGGCGCCGGACTCGGCGACGCGGTCGGGCTGATCACCGACGGCCGTTTCTCCGGCGGGACACATGGCATGGTCGTCGGCCACGTAGCGCCCGAAGCGGCCGCCGGCGGAACGATCGCGCTGGTGGAGGAAAACGACACGATCACCATCGACGCGCACGATCGCCTTCTGCGACTGCAGGTCTCCGACGACGAGCTGCGCGAGCGGCGCGCGCGATGGCGACCGCCCCAGCCGCGGTACCGCAGCGGCGTGCTCGCGAAATACGCACGGCTGGTCTCGAGCAGCAGCCTCGGAGCCACGACTGATGGAGCGGCATCATGAATCGAATTGCGATCTTCGACACCACACTGCGCGACGGCGAGCAGGCGCCCGGCTGCTCGATGACTCTCGATGAGAAGCTGCGCATGGCCCGTGAGCTCGAGGCGCTCGGCGTCGACGTGATCGAAGCCGGATTCCCGGTCGCATCCGACGGTGATTTTCGTTCGGTGCGCGCCGTCGCGTCCGAATGCCGTGACGCCGCGGTCGCCGCGCTGTCGCGAGTCGGCCGCAACGATATCGTGCGCGCCGCGGAGGCGCTCGAGCCTGCGCTCGAGCCGCGTATTCATCTTTTCGTCGCTACGTCCGACATCCATCTCCGATTCAAGCTTCAAAAGAGTCGCCAGGAAGTTCTGGAAATGGCCGGTCGCGCGGTGCGCCTTGCGCGTACGTACGTTCCGGACGTCGAGTTCTCGGCCGAGGACGCGACGCGCAGCGATGCCGGCTACCTGTGTGATGTTCTGAAGGTCGTCGTGAGCGAAGGAGCGAGCGTTCTGAACGTCCCCGACACCGTGGGTTACACGACGCCGGCGGAGTACGGTCAGCTCATTCGCACGATCCGCGAGAACGTCGTCTGTGATCGTGAGGTCACGATCAGCGTGCATTGTCATAACGACCTCGGCCTGGCCGTCGCGAACACGCTGGCGGCCCTCGACGCGGGCGCGCAGCAGGCCGAGTGCACGATCAATGGAATCGGCGAGCGCGCTGGAAATGCCTCGCTGGAGGAGATCGTGATGGCGTGCGCCGTTCGCTCCGATCGGCTCCCGTTCACGACCGGAATCCGAACGGAACGGCTCTATCCCATCAGTCAGCTTCTGTCGCAGATCATCGGCTTTCCGGTGCAGCCGAACAAAGCGATCGTCGGCCGCAACGCGTTCGCCCACGAAGCAGGCATTCATCAGCATGGAATCATGAGCAATCCGCTCTGCTACGAGATCATGACGCCCGATTCTGTCGGTGCTCCCGCCACCCAAATCGTCCTCGGCAAACACTCTGGCCGTCACGCGCTTGCGCGACGTTACGAGGAGCTGGGAACGCCGCTCTCCGGCGAAGAGCTCGATTTCGCGTACGCAAGCTTCATCGCGCTCGCGGATCGGAAGAAGCACGTCTACGATCAGGATCTGATCGCGATTGCAACAGAAGCGAAGCCTCTCGTCGCGAGGGCCGGATGAAGCTGACGATCGCGGTGCTTCCTGGCGACGGCATCGGCCCCGAGGTTACGCGTGAAGCGGTACGCGTACTACGAGCGGTCGCCGATCGGTTCGGCCACCAGTTCACGTTCATCGAGAAACCGATCGGCGCGACGGCTTTTCACTCGTACGGCACCGTGTTGCCGCAGGAGACCCTGGATGCCGCTCTCGCCGCCGACGCGGTGTTGCTCGGCGCGGTCGGCTCTCCCGGTCTCGATCACCTGCCTCCGGCGGAACGTCCCGAGGCGGCACTGCTGGCGCTTCGGCGCCGCCTCGGCGGATTCGCAAATCTTCGTCCGGCGTTCTGCCACGAGGCGATTCTCGATTGTTCGCCATTGCGGCCCGAGGTCGTGCGCGGCGCCGACGTCCTGATCGTGCGCGAGCTTCTTGGCGGGATCTACTTCGGCGAGCCGCGCTCCATGTCACCCCACGAAGGCGTGAACACGATGCGCTACTCGGTCGAGGAGATCGCGCGCGTCGCGCGCGTCGCATTCGAGGTGGCGCGATCGCGACGGCGCAAGGTCACGTCGGTCGATAAAGCGAATGTGCTGGAGACATCGCGGCTCTGGCGCGACGTCGTCAACCGAGTCGCTACCGATTACGCCGATATCGAGCTGGATCATCTTTACGTCGACGCGTGCGCCGCACATCTGGTGACGAATCCAGGGCGCTTCGACGTGATCCTCACGGAGAACATGTTCGGCGACATCCTTTCCGACGAAGCGGCGGCTCTCGGCGGCTCGCTCGGCATGCTCCCGTCGGCAACAGTCGGCGGAGCGGTCGATCTTTACGAGCCGATTCATGGATCCGCTCCCGACATCGCCGGTCGCAACCTTGCCAATCCGCTTGGCGCCATCGGCTCCGCGGCGATGCTGCTGCGATACACCGCCGGCCTCGAGAAAGAAGCGTCCGCGATCGAGACGGCCATCAGCGCCGTACTCGCCGGCAGTCATCGCACGAGCGACCTCGGCGGGTCCGCGACCACATCCGAGATTGCGGCGGAAGTGGTAAGCGCCATCAAAGGTCCGCGAACACTGTTCGACAAATTGTGGGATGCGCACGTCGTCTGCGAACGTGAGGATGGCCCTTCACTCCTCTATATCGATCTCCATCTCGTCCATGAAGTGACTTCACCTCAGGCGTTCGAAGGCCTTCGCGCCGCCGGACGGCGCGTCCGCCGGACGAAGCGGACAATCGCCACGGTCGACCACAACGTTCCGACGACCGACCGGCGCCGCGCGATCGAGGATCCCATCGCCGCAAAACAGATCGCCGCGTTGCGCGCGAACTGTCAGGAATTCGGCATCACTCTCTATGACATCGACTCTGCCGATCAGGGAATCGTACATGTGATCGGGCCGGACCTCGGACTGACGCAGCCGGGAATGACCATCGTCTGTGGCGACAGTCACACCAGCACGCATGGCGCATTCGGCGCGTTGGCGTTCGGCATCGGTACTTCCGAAGTCGAGCACGTTCTCGCTACGCAATGCCTTCCGCAAACGAAACCAAAGACGATGAAGATCGAGATCAGCGGACTCCTCGGAGAAGAGGTGACGGCAAAGGATCTCGCTCTGGCCATCATCGGCCGCATCGGAACGAACGGCGCCGCCGGTCACGTGATCGAATACCGCGGCGACGTCGTACGCGCGCTGTCGATGGAAGGGCGCATGACACTCTGCAACATGAGCATCGAAGCGGGAGCGCGCGCCGCGATGATCGCGCCTGACGAGACGACCTTCGCGTACCTGAAGGACCGGCGATTCGCGCCGCGGGATTGGGACGCTGCCGTGTCGCACTGGCGGACGTTGCGAAGCGACGATGGCGCGACATTCGATGGCGCCGTCACCATCGACGCTGCTGCGATCGCTCCTCACGTTACGTGGGGCACGACGCCGGGCATGGTCGTACCCATCACCGAGGCTGTCCCTCCGCCGCGCGATCCGGCGATGCAGCGCGCACTGGAGTACATGGCGCTCACGCCCGGCACGCCGCTCGAAGACGTGAGCGTCGATCGCGTGTTCATCGGCTCATGCACGAACGCGCGGCTCGAGGACCTTCGCGCCGCGGCGCGCGTCGCCCATGGCTACAGCGTGGCCCGCGGCGTCAAGGCCATGGTTGTACCGGGCTCACAGCGAGTGAAGCGCGCCGCGGAACAGGAAGGGCTCGACCGCGTCTTCCGCGACGCCGGTTTCGAATGGCGTGAGCCCGGCTGCTCGATGTGCCTGGGGATGAATCCCGACGTGCTGCAGCCGGGCGAACGCTGCGCGTCGACGAGCAATCGCAATTTCGAAGGACGCCAGGGACGCGGCGGACGCACGCATCTGGTCAGCCCGGCCATGGCCGCCGCTGCCGCGATCGCCGGTCACTTCACGGACATTCGCCGCTGGAGATTCCGATGACCGCTCCGTTCCGAGTCGAGCGCGGGCTCGTCGCGCCGCTGCCCCGCGCCGATGTGGATACCGATCAGATCATCCCCAAACAGTTCCTCAAGCGGATCGAGCGCCATGGCTTCGGTGAATGTCTCTTCTTCGACTGGCGTTCCGATCCGGAGTTCGTCCTCAATCAGACGCGCTATCGCGGGGCGTCGATCCTCGTCGCCGGAAAAAACTTCGGTTGCGGCTCGTCGCGAGAGCATGCCGCGTGGGCACTGCTCGATGCCGGCTTCCGGGTGATCATCGCTCCGTCGTTCGCCGACATCTTCCTCGCTAACTGCACGAACAACGGGATCGCCGCAATCTCCTCGACCGACGATGTCGTCGCCGAGCTCACTGCTCGCGCGCAGAGCCGCCAGGGCTACTGTTTGACCGTCGATCTCGAGCTCTGCGAGCTTCGCGACGACGATGGGTTGAATGCGAAGTTCACGATTGAAGAATTCCGCCGCAATCGCCTGCTTCACGGGCTCGACGAGATCGGCATCACGCTTCGGGACGAACCGGCAATCGCGGCGTATGAGTCTGCGTTGCAGCCGCCGGCGCACTGAAGTGCGCCGGCGCTGCACGCATGTTTACGGCTTCGGCGGCGTCAGCCAGTCACCGTCCGAGATGATGTGTCGAACGACGCGGTGAATGGCCGAGCGGATCCGTCCAAAGAAACTGCGATCGGGACCGGGAGCGTAAGCAGCGAATGAACTGACGACACTGAGAGCGAGCAGTAAGGCAGCCGTGTGGCGACGCATAAGAATCCTCCGTTTGCCGAGCCGCCGCTTGCCGCGGCGTTCAGCGGTTGTTCGGAGGGCGCGCGCCCTACGTGGTCAGCAAGGAGTGGTCAGCGAAGGTGAACTGCTACCCTCGCGCGCGAAAGAAAACGTAGATTGTGTTTATTCGGGGAGTGGCAGGAAGACGCGCGCAGGATCGCTGCGGAGTTGCTCGACGTAGGAGCGCACGTGATGGATGGAGGCACTGGGTGCGGGATGCTCGCGCAGCAGATCCTGCAGGTAGGCCACGGCGACGATGGCGCGATCGAGTCGCGCGGCACGGAACTCGGCGAGCACGGTCTCCGTCAGTTGCTGCGCCGCTGCACGATCGTTCATGGCCACGAGCGCATCAACAATGTCCAGCGCAGCCACGCCTGCCTCTTCGATCATTCCGAGAGAAAGAAAATGCCGGCGGGCCGGCTGGAGGAGCGCGATGGCGCGCTCGTATTCGCGATTGTTCAGCAGCAGCCGCGCCAGGCCACCCTCGGTACGGCTCACCTCGATCGGCATTTCCAGACCGGCGAAGAGATCGCGCGCGCGTGCGAGCGAATCGGCCGCCGCACTCGTCTCATTGAGCTCAGCGAGCAGATGTCCGAGGTTGTTGTGGATCGCGGCCAGTGTGTGCAGGTCATCGCGATGTTGCGCGGACCTGAGCGCATACTCGTAGGCGCTGCGCGCAAGGCGCAAATCGCCGCGACGGTGATGGATCATCGCCTTGAGCAGCGCGCCCTGGATGGCATGCTGCTCGTCGGAAAAGCTCGCGAAGACATCCGCCGCTTTCGCGATGAGTTGAAGTGCCTCGTCGAATTTTCCGATCTCGCTGAACACGACCGCAATGGCGAGATCGACCGCTGCGTGTTCATCCGCCAGAGCACCGAACTGGGCAAAGCAGCGGCGCGCTGCATCGTACGCGCGCAATGCCGCGTCATGCGCGCTGAGGTAGCGATGCGCGGTCCCGAGAGTCTTCCACGCCTGCCCTTCGAGTTGGACGACCGTGATCGCCGGATAGTCCGCCCGCGGGACCGCAGTGCCGACCGCCAACGCGAATTGTGCCAGCGCCCGGCTTTGCGCCGGATCCTGTTCCAGTACCTCGGTTGCCGCAGTGGTCAGCTCCTGGACGAATCCAAGAGTGCGCCATGCCTCGGGCAACGGGCGATCCCACGACGTCTCCAATGAAGCGCGCAGCGTCGCCACGATCGAGTGCGCCGCGGCGCGTTCATCCGCGAGCCGATCGGCGATGAGTCGCAGCGAATCGTGCGCGGATTTCATTTGCCGGCCCCTTTGCTCTGGTAACGATCGTATGCCTGCTGCAAGCATCGCGAGACGAGCTTTTGCGCGTATTTGGCCGATGTCAGCAACTCTGCCGCGATCTCCGGGGCGCTGTATCCCTCCAGGTACCGCAAGCGGAGCGCGAGTTGACAGCGTGGCGTGAGGCAAGCGAAGCACTCGCGCGCCGCAAGCTCCGCCGGCAACTGATCCACGACCCGTACCGACGCCGGGTCGGGTTCCTCGATGATGTCGGGCGGCAATCCCACGGACCGGGCGCGCGTACGCACGTAATGCTTGCTGGCGTTGCAGATGGCACCGATCAGCCACGAGCGCACATCGACCACTTCGTCCGCCTTGATGATGTAGGCCAGGAACACATCATGAACCAGAGTCTCGGCATCGTCCTCACCGATCCCGTACCGGCTGACGGCCGTTCCGACGAGGAGTCGTCGATGCTCTTCGTAGACCGCGCCGACATCGGCGCGTTGCAGGTTGATTTGCCGCTCTGATGCGACCAAAGCCGTCGGCAGCTCCGTAAAGATGAAGGTACAGAACTGTAACATAACGATGGTAGCAATCCTCGCTCCTCCGTCACTCCTTGCATGATCCGCAGTCAGGGCGAATGGGTGACCGACTATCTGCGGTACCACGTCCTCATCAGAGTCTTTGACGGTAACGCGCACACCTGGCTGGAAGTGTTGCAGCGACAGGAGCGTGTGCCGACACACGAAACGGTGTTCGTTCAGTGGATCGATGACCGGCTCAAATCTGATCCCGACCTGCTCAATCGGTTGAGAGACCTTGTGGACGGGAGCGGTTTGTGGCCGTCGGAGCACGTCGATGAGAAAAAGGAGGATCTGTGGACAAAGACGAACGACGGGTCACACTAGTCAGCCGGCACAAACAAATGCCGCAACGAGGCTGGCAGACCTCGGCCGAGTCAGCCAGCAGAATCGTGTTGCTCGATTCCTTCACGATGCTTCGCGCAACGCTCTTCAGCCCGCTCGTAAAAGAGCAATTGGATGTCGAGCGCGTGATCTTCGATCGTTCCTGTTCCGCGGCGGACTATCTGAGCTTTCTCGCTGAGGTCCCGCAGGAGTTCAACGGGGACGTGGTCATGATCCGCGAGGACGACACCGGCTTCATGAGCGCTACGGGGCGAGGCGGCGATCGAATTCTCTATGCACTATCGGCCGACGACATGGAGTTCTATCTCGAGACGCAACGTCTCGTGTCGCAGACTGAGCAGCTCTGGAAAGGTGTGCTTCACTTCCGGCCGCGCGTCGTTGCGGTCGCACCGGAGGCCATGCCGTCTGAGGACGATCTCGAACGAGCGTCGAAGAAGCGCGCCGACGACGGCGCTACACGCTCGGACGGGGGAAGAAGGTAAAAGCGCGTCACGCTTGTTCGTCGAGCGGCAGCTCGAAGCGCACGGTCGTTCCTGCCCCGCGCGTGCTTTCCACCGCGACGGTTCCACCGACGCTCTCCGCGCGCTCGCGCATGGTCGCCAGCCCCAGGCGCGGGAAATCGCCGCGCGTTTTGGCTGCCGACGGATCGAAGCCGACACCGTCGTCCATCACGGTAGCGATGATCCGAGATCCGCTCCTTCGAAGTGTCACAGTCGCTCTCGACGCGCGTGCATGTTTGCGCACATTCGTGAGCGCTTCCTGAACGATGCGCACGAGCTGCAGCTCGACAGCCGGCCGCACGCGCACATCACCCTCGATGTTCAACTCGGCGATGATGCCGGTCTGCTCTTTCCATCGCTCGAGATAATCGCGCAACGCCTCGCTGACTCCCTGCTCCTGGCTTGGCAGAGCACGCAGCCCGACGATGCCTTCGCGCACATCGGTATATGCCTCGCGTGCCGATGAAGCGAGCTCGCGCAACTGCGAGCTGGCTTCTTCGTTGCGGCCCCGCCGGAGATACGCATCCGCAGCCTGCACTTTCGTGTTCACATATCCGAGGACCTGGGCCAGGCCGTCGTGCATCTCGTGAGCGATGCGCAGACGTTCTTGCGCCACGGCGAGATCCGCCGCCTGCGCATGAAGATGAGCGTTGTCGATCGCGATGGCCGCCTGGACCCCGAACCGCTCCAGGGTCTCGTGATCGCGCTCGGTGAACTCCGCGCCGTTCTCCTTCTCACTGAGATAGAGGTTGCCGAGAAACGGACTGCGGCATTGAATCGGTACGGCCAGAAGTGTGCGCATCACGGGATGGTTCGCTGGAAACCCGCTGGAGCGCGGATGTTCTCTCACATCCTTGAGGCGAAGATGTTCGCCCTCTCGCAGAACGACGCCGAGAACGCCGTGACCGACCGGTGGTGGTCCGATCGCGCTGCGTTCGTCCGGTGTGATGCCTGAAGTGACGAACTGCTGGATGTGTCCCTCGCGGTCGATCACTGACACCGCGCCGTATCGAGCACCGGCGAGACGCCGTGCCTCATCGACGACCGTCTTCAACACGGCGTCGAGCGACAGCTCGGCCGCGACCGCGAGGCCGGCCTCATGTAGCGCGAGCAACTCTTCGTTCTGCCGTTTCAGCCGGCTCTGCATCTGATCGACAAACCGGAAGATCAACATCGAAAAGATGACAATTCCTGAAACGGCCACGGCGTCGAGGACAATGCGATAGCTGAGAGGCAAGCTGCCGACAACGAGGTAGCGCACGAGCTCCAGGACGATGACCGCGAGAATCGGCACGGTCGTGGCGATCACTTTCAATTGCCGGAGAGTCATGATCAGCGTTTCTGCGACATCCCATTCTGCATCGCGCAGGGCCATTTCGTTCATGAACGCATCTTGGATCGCTGGGCCTCGCCGAACGAACCTCATTCGGGTAGGCGGCTGCCCGCCCCAGCGGGTAGTGGCATACTCGGATCGTGCGGATCCTCGTCGCTGACGACCATGCACTTTTTCGCGATGGTCTTCGCAGCCTGCTGACGGCGGCAGGTCATGAAGTCGTCGCCGAGGCGCGAAACGGGCGCGAAGCGGTCGAGCTCGCGCACAAGATCAGCCCGGAGCTCGTTCTCATGGACGTGTCGATGCCTGAGCTCGACGGGATCAGCGCGACGCGGCAACTGACTTCGGAGATGCCGGAGATCAAAGTCATCGTGCTCACGGCGTCCGAGGACGAGGCCAATCTGTTCGACTCGATCAAGGCGGGCGCGCACGGATATCTTCTGAAGAACCTCGAGGCCGACGACTTTTTCGCGATGCTGGAGCGCGCCAGCCGCGGCGAGCCGGCGCTTACACCGGCGCTGGCGAAGAAGCTGCTCAGTGAGTTCGCCAAGCCGGCGAAGCAGGAACCGGCCGAAGAGGAGTTGACGGGACGCGAGCGCGAGGTGCTCGAGCTGATGGTCGAGGGCGTCACCTCGAATCGCAAGCTCGCCAAACGCCTCGGCCTCAGCGAGAACACCGTCAAGTTTCATATCCGGAACATCCTCGACAAGCTCCGGCTTCACGACCGCGCACAGGTCGTCGGCTACGCGCTGCGCAAGAAGATGGTCGAACCCGAGTGATCGCTGTCACCGCGGCTTCTGCGCTGGAGCACCGCCCGAAGTTTGTGCAGTCCTCATCATCGGAGGGTGGAAAGCCTCGTCATCCCGGAGCACGAGCACACTCCGCAGGCGATCCGCGCCCGCCTCGAGGCCGGACCGCGCCTCAGCTATCTGCGCGACTGGGTGTACGGAGGCATCGATGGATCGGTGACGACGTTCGCCGTCGTGGCCGGAGTCGTCGGCGCACATCTGTCGCCTGAGGTCATCCTGATCCTCGGCGTGGCCAATCTTCTCGGTGACGGCTTCTCGATGGCCGCGAGCAACTACTCGGGAACTCGGACGGAGCGGCAGGAGATCGACGCGCTGCATCAGCAGGAGAAGCGACACATCGCCGCGAATCCGGAAGGAGAGCGGGAAGAGGTACGACAGATCCTCGCGGCGAAGGGTTTCGCCGGCCACGAGCTCGAGCGCGCCGTCTCGGTCGTGGCCGCGGATGAAGAACGGTGGATCCGTTTCATGCTCACGGAAGAATATGGATTGCCGGCGCGTATCCGCTCCGCGCTCGGCGCGGCGATGAGCACATTCAGCGCCTTTCTGCTCTGCGGGCTCGTCCCTCTGCTGCCCTTTGTCTTGCGCCTCCCGAATCCATTTGTGTTGTCGCTCGTGACGACACTGGGCGTGTTCTTCGCCATCGGATCGGCACGAAGCCGATGGCTCCTCGTCTCCTGGTGGCGCGCGGGGTTGGAGACGCTGGGGATCGGTTCGGTCGCCGCGGCGCTCGCCTTCGCGGCCGGAGTCGTCATCGCGCGCGTCACGCTATGATCGGCAGCGGATCGGACTCGTGTGATCATCGCCCTTCTCGCCGACATCCACAGCAATTTCGAAGCGCTGC
>DASXRT010000069.1:0-3699 GCA_036506455.1 Thermoanaerobaculia bacterium | reverse complement strand
CGCCCCGCTCCGCCGTTCGCCTTACGTGAAGTCGGCACCGGCAATACCGTCGATCTGGCGCAGCTTCGAGGCCGGCCTGTGATTCTCAACTTCTGGGCGACGTGGTGCGGCCCGTGTTACGAAGAGCATCCAACGCTCGTCGCCAACGCTCGCGCGTTACAGCCGAACGTGCAATTTCTCGGAGTGGTCTTCCAGGACACTGAAGACAAGATTCAGAAGTTCCTCCGCGAGCGCGGCGATGCGTATCCGACGGTCGTCGATGACGCCGGCAAAACCGCGATCGCGTACGGCGTCGGCGGCGTGCCGGAGACGTTTTTCCTGGACAGCAGCGGTGTGATTCGAGCGAAATATGTCGGCCCGATGAATACCGAGTTGCTGCAGGCGAATCTCGAGAAGGCGATGAAGCGATGATTCTGTTCCTGCTGATGCTGGTCGCCGCGCCCGATGCGTCGATGTTCGTCGGTCCGCCGCAGGGAAAGCCTCTATCCGGCGCTGTGCTCGACGCGAAGACGCACGAGGTCGCGTCGTTGCTGCGCTGTCCCGTGTGTCAAGGCATGTCCATCGCCGATTCGCCCGCGGAGATGGCTATCAACATGAAGCGGCAGGTCAACGCCCTTCTCGCGCGCGGATATACGCGGGATCAGATTCTCGATTACTTCGAGCGCTCTTACGGTGAGTTCGTTCTGCTGAAGCCGAAGTTCCGCGGCGTGAACACGCTCGTCTGGATTCTGCCGATCGTCGTGATTGCGATCGGCTCGGTCATCGTCATCACCAAAGCGAAGAAGCTCAAGGCGACTGAAGATCCATATCTCGCTCGAGTGCGCGAGCTCGTGGGAGATAAGGAGTGACGAACTGGTTGAGCGCCGTCGTCATCCTCGGTGCCGGCGTCATTCTCGGATTCATTTTCGTGTACTTCGTGCGCCGCAAACCGATCGAGAACGATGAGCTCACCGGTCTTCAAGCCAGGCGCGACGAGCTCGTGAAAAAACTTCGCGAGGTCGACATCGTCGCGGAAGAGCGAACACGACTCGAAATCGAAACCGCGCAGGTGCTGCGTCAGATCGATTCAATCGAGCGACAGGCGCCCGTCGCCGGCGGCCGAGGCCGGCCGCTGCTTCACGACCGCGTCATTGGATTCATCTGGGGCGCCGGCTCGATGCTGTTGCTGGGCGGGCTCGCGTACTTCGTCATGCAATCTGCGAAACCGCGTGAGACCGCACCGGCGGAAACGACGATGCAGGCCGCGCGACCGCCCGCTGATCCCGCTGTGCAGCAGCTCGAAGCGGCGGTGCAGAGATCGCCCGACGATCTCGACATGCGTGTCGCATTGGCGAAGGCGTATCTCGAACGCGACAACCTGATGGGTGTCTTCGATCAGACGCAGTACGTGCTCGCGAAATCGCCGAACGATAGCCGCGCCCTCACCTATCAGGCGCTGGTGCGCATGGCTATGGGCCAGAGCGCCGATGCCATCAGCATGCTCGAGAAGGCGACGAAGAGCGATCCGAAACTCATCGAGGCGTGGGTTGGCCTGGCGTGGGCGAAGATGCAGGCGGGAAAATCGAAAGAGGCCGAGGCCGCGATCACGGAAGCCGCTCATCAACATCCGGAAGAGAAGCAGCGTCTCGAACAGGTCTTCGCGCAGATGAAGCAACAGGCGAGTGGAAGACAGGCGACCGCGCCTGTCGCTGCTCGAGAAGCTGTGGTTCACGTCACTCTCGAAGTCGATCCGGCAAAGGCGCGCAACGGAACGGTCTTCGTGATCGCTCGCGCCGAAGGAGTCCAGGCCGGTCCACCGATCGCGGTGAAGCGGCTCAGCGCCGTGCTGCTGCCCACGACGATCGCTCTCACTTCTGCCGATTCGATGATGGGACAGCCGCTGCCGCCGAAAATGCGCATCGAAGCGCGTGTCGACTCGGATGGAAACCCTCTGACCAGAGATCCGGCGGATCCATCGGCGGTGATGGATGGTGTGACGCTGGGATCAGCGATTCGCCTCGTCTTGAAGTAGAATCACTCCGCTGTAGCAGGAGCCTGGGGGTGGCCTTCACGGCCTGAGATCAAACCCTTCGAACCTGACCCGGTTAGGACCGGCGTAGGAAAGGCGACATGTTCTTCTCACTCATCCTTGCGATGGTCATCGCGGGCACGGTCCGCGATCCGGCCGGGCAGCCGATCAGCGGCGCATCGGTATCGATCGCCAACGTCAAAGCAACCGAGAGCGCGAGCGACGGAAGCTTCGCGCTCGATGTGCCCGCGGGCACGTACACGCTGACGATCAGTCGCGCCGGTTTCAAGACCGAAGAGCGAAGCGCGGCGACGGGAAGCACGATCGCAGTGACACTCGCGCCGCGCGTCGCGGAGACGATCGTCGTCTCCGGCATTCGCGCCGAAGCGACGACGCCGGTGACCAAGAGCGACATCGATCGGCAGCAGATCGAGAAGCACTACTACCAGCAGGATCTGCCGCTGCTCGTGCGCGACACTCCGTCGATCAACGCCTGGGCGGAGTCGGGCGCGGGCAACGCCGGCTACTCGTACATCTCGCTGCGCGGTGTGAGCCCGACGCGTATCAACTTCACGCTCGACGGTGTTCCGCTTGCGGACTCCGAGGATATGGGGACGTACTTTGTCGACTTTCCGGACCTCGCGCATTCGCTGCAGAGCATTCAGATTCAGCGCGGAGTCGGAACATCCACTGTCGGGTCGCCGTCGTTCGGAGGCTCGGTCAACCTCGAGAGCATCGATCTCGCGCAGAGCGAGCAGATCTCGGCGCGCGTCGCCGGCGGCTCCTTCGGAACGCGGTTCGCGACCGTCGCGTATCAATCAGGATTTCTCCCCGGCGGTTTCGCTCTCTACACGCGCGCCTCGGCGAACGAGACCGACGGCTTTCGCGAATCTTCGGGCACGCAGCAGCGCAACATCTTCTTCAGCGCTGCGAAAACGGAAGAGACTTCGCAGATCCGCATCACCGGCTTCACCGGGCACGAGCGCCAGCACCTCTCGTTCTATGCCGCGGACGCCGAGACGCTGGCGACGAATCTCCGAGCCAATCCGCTGCAGCCCGATGAGCGCGACAGCTTCGGCTACGACCTCGCCAACGTGCAATATCTGAAATCGCTGCCGAGCGGCGCGTCGCTCACCGCTTCGGCGTTCTACCAGCGCGGATATGGCTGGTATCGATTGCGCGACACGGATCTCCGCCAGTACGGTCTCGACGGCATGCTTCTCGGCACGATGCTGACGTACAGCCGGACGATCGGATCGCTGACGACGAGCTACGGCGTGCACTTGAATCGCTTCCGCCGCGAGCACACGCGCGATGTCGTCGGCGGCCCGCGCGATTACTACAACTACGGCACCAAAGGCGAGGCCAACGCATTCGCGAAGGCGAGCATCGATCGCAGCGCCTGGCATTTCTACGGCGACGCCCAGCTCCGCTACACCGACTTTCACTACCACGGCGACATACACATCGATCCGATCCATTGGACGTTCTTCAATCCGAAGATCGGAGCTCGCCGCGAATTCTCCGGATCGACGAGCGTCTACGCGTCAGCAGGCGTCTCCACGCGCGAGCCGGCGCGCAACGACATGTTTCAGGGCGAGGACAACGCCAGCTTCGCGCACGACCTGCATGCCGTTCGGCCCGAACGACTCTTCGATCTCGAGAGCGGCATCGACTATCGCTCGACGCGC
>DASXRT010000068.1:0-8199 GCA_036506455.1 Thermoanaerobaculia bacterium | reverse complement strand
CCTTCTCGAACACTCCCATCTTGCGAAACTTCTTGTATCTCTCTTCAGGGAGTAGAGACGGTTTGATCTTCTGCAGCTCTTTCAGCGCTTTTTCCAGGAACGGCGCGAGAAGCTCGGCCGCGCGCGCCGGCTCGCCATGCGCACCGCCGGGAGGCTCGGGAACGATCTCGTCGATCACTCCGAGCCTCTTCAGATCCTGTGCAGTGATCTTCATCGCCGCAGCGGCTTCAGGCGCCGCCGACGAGTTCTTCCAGAGAATCGCCGCGCAACCCTCGGGCGAGATCACCGAATAAACCGCGTGCTCCAGCATGAGCACGCGATCGCCGACGCCGATGGCCAGCGCGCCGCCGCTCCCGCCCTCCCCAATCACCGTGACGATGATCGGAACCTGCAGCGCCGCCATCTCGCGAAGATTCATAGCGATCGCTTCCGCCTGCCCCCGCTCCTCCGCATCGACGCCCGGATATGCGCCTTGTGTATCGACGAAGCTGAAGATCGGCAGGCGGAACTTCGCCGCCAGCTTCATCACCCGCAACGCCTTCCGAAATCCTTCCGGCTTGGGCTGACCGAAATTGCGAAGGACCTTTTCCTTTGTATTTCTCCCCTTCTGGTGGCCGATGACGCAGCACGGCTCGCGGCGAAACCGCGCGAAGCCGGCCACGATCGCGGCGTCGTCGGCGAAATTGCGGTCGCCGTGAATCTCCGTGAACTCTTCGAACAGAGGAGCGATGAAATCGAGCGTGTAGGGGCGTTGCGGATGGCGGGCGACGAGCGTCTTCTGCCACGGTGTCAGGTTCGAATAGATTTCAACCGAGAGTTTGGTAAGCTGTTGCTGGAGCTCGGCGATCTCCGCTTGTCTCGCGGGCTCTGCCTCCATGGCAGAGAGCTCTTCGATCTGGCGCTTGATCTTCAGAATCGGCTCTTCGAACTGGGCGAGGTCGCCGTTCATGAGGCGCTGAAGCTAACACAAATGAACAGCCTGCTGGCAACTGAACCGATCGTCGCAACGGAAGAGAAACGAATCACTCTTCCACCGCTGGAATCGTGGGTGAGCAACGAGGCGATGCGGCACGTTCCATCACTCGACTGGATGGTGAAAAAAGTCGACGTCGATCTGCGCCAGCGCATCGCAAAGCTGACGGCACCGTTTGCAAATCTCGCCTCCGCCGATCCGCGCTATGCCGGCATCGAGAAGGAGCTTCGCGCGCTCGGCAAAGCGATCGACCGGCTGACCGATTCCGCGAAACCGGTGCGGCACAACGGCAATGGCGGTGATCTGCCGTCACGCATTCAGAACGCGTTGACGCAGGCGCTGGGCAATCTTCGATCGCTGGAGTTGACGCCGTTCGGGCGCCGGCATCCATTTCACTGCTTCGATCGCTCGAAGGCGGAGATCGTCTACGGTGCTCTGCTCGCGGTGCTCTATCGCGTCGAGCGGCTCGTGCCGATCATCCGCGAAGTCGATCCCAGCATCGACGAGCAACTCCTGGCTGAGTCATAACGCCGGGTGCGACCGTTGCCAGCGGTCTGCAAAAGAGGAATCCCTGAAAAAGGTCGATTCCGAGATCTTTCAGCGCCTCATAATCCTCCGGCTCCTCTACTCCCTCGGCGATCACGGTGGCACCGAAATGCTGGCCGAGAGTGCAGATTGACCGCACGACCGCGAGACGCGACGGATCGCTGCTCGCGTCCTGAACGAAATAGCGATCGATCTTCAGATAGTCCGGCTGGCAATCGAGAATCGCTTTGTAGTTCGAGTGGCCGAACCCCACGTCATCGACGGCGATCGCGACGCCATGTTCGCGAAGCGTGCGCAGCGCGGCTGCAAACGCATCGCGATCGCTCGCCGGAGCGTGCTCACCGACTTCGACGATCAGTCTCGTAGGATCGATCCCGGCCGCTTCCGTGTGCCGCATCAGATAGCGGACGAACCGGCCATTGTCGCCGAGGGTGATCGGATGAACGTTGATGGCGATGCGCGGCGCCTGGCCAGCGGCTGCGCGCAGCGCCCGCGAGACACACGCACAGTCCATCTCCGCCTCGAGGCCGCGGCGCCGCACGTATTCGAACAGCGGTGTCGCGTCCTCGAGATTTGTCCCGCGCGGGCCACGCGTGAGGCACTCCACAGCGAAAATCGCCGGCGTTGCGCCCGAGGTATCGACGATCGGCTGCAGCACTGTGGCGAGCGGTCCAGGCAATACGGTTGAGTGAAGGAGATTCATCGCGGCTTCCATCACTGCAACGCTGCCGCCATATAGACTTGCCGGCTTCTGCAGTGGAAGTCACGCGCCATCAGTGCTTGCTCAAATGATCCGTTGAGCACGCTTCGTCAGCGAGTGTGCGCATGCGAGGACACAGTGTCGGCGATATCGAACGGAGCCTCGAGCATCGCGCCCGGTCATACCTCCGCACCTACATCGCAGTTGTTGCACGTTGAGTGTCCTTCGCCCCGTGAAGCGGGGAGAACGTGGCCGAAGGCCGGATGAGGGCCAGCCCTCACCCGGCGCTTCGCGCCACCCTCTCCCGCAAGCGGGAGAGGGACACTCGAGGTCAGAGGACTTCAGAGGATGTTGATCGGATCGACGTCGATCGCCACGTCGACGCCGCGCCACTTTCGCCGTATGACCACAGCCTCGACCGCGCGGCGCAAAGCGTTGCGTTGCGGCGAGCGCAAGAGGATCTGATAGCGCCACACGGCTTTGATCCGCGAAAGCGGCGCCGGCGCGGGACCCTGAATGCGCGTTCCGGCCAGCGGCTCGACCGCTTCTTCGAGCATCCGCCCGCAATCGCTTGCTGCCCGCTGCACAAGCTCCGCTCGTTGGCCGCGGAACAACAGTGCGATCATCGAAGTCACCGGCGGATAGTGAAACGTCTTTCGGAACTGAATCTCTGACTCGTAGAACGCTTCGTAATCGTGGCGGCTGGCGTGCTGGATCGCGTAGTGAGTCGGAAAGGCGCTCTGGATCACCACCTTGCCGCGCAGCTTTCCCCTCCCCGCCCGCCCGGCGACCTGCGTCAGCAGATAGAACGTCTTCTCCGCCGATCGAAAATCGGGATAACCGAGGATCGAATCGGCATTGAGAACGGCAGTCAGCGTCACGTTGGGGAAGTGATGTCCCTTGCTCAGCATCTGCGTCCCGATGAGGGCCTGCGTCTTCTGCGTGCGAAAGCGATCGAGGATGCGCACGAGCTCGCCCTTCTTGCGCGTCGAATCGCGATCGAGCACATCGACGCTGACTCCGGGGAACTCGCCCAGGAAACGCTCCGCGACCTTCTCCGTGCCGAAGCCGATCGGCTGCAGAACTTCACCTCCGCAAATCGGGCACTTTTCCGGAATCGGCTTGCGCAGTCCGCAGTAGTGGCAGATGAGCAGACCAGCGCGTCGATGCACGGTCATGGTGACGCTGCAATCGCGGCAACGGAATTCGTGACCGCACTCGCGGCAGAGCAGATACGGCGCGTAACCGCGACGGTTGATGAGAATGATGGCCTGCTCGCTCGCGGCGAAGGTCTCCTTCAGCGCTTCTTTCATTCGCGAGCTGAAGATGATCAGCCCGCGATCCTCTTTCTCCCCTCGCTCACCGCGCAGATCGATGATCTCCACTTCGGGCAGAGGCCGCGCTTCGACGCGCTCGTTCATCAGAAGCAGCGTGTACTTCCCGCGTGCGGCGTTCTCGCGGCTCTCCAGCGACGGGGTGGCCGATCCGAGGACGACGGGGATGTTGCGCATCTGCGCGCGGACGACGGCGAGATCGCGCGCGTTGTAGCGAGGCGTCTCCTCCTGCTTGTAGGCACCATCCCCTTCTTCGTCGACGACGATGATTCCGAGGCGCTGAAACGGCGTGAAGAGCGCGGAGCGGGGACCGATGGCCACATCGACTTCGCCGCGGCGCGCGCGCCACCATTGATCGTAACGCTCGCTCGCGGACAGATTGCTGTGCAGGATGGCGATGCGCTCGCCGAATCGCTCGCGCAGCCGCGCAGCGAAGACAGGCGTGAGCGAGATCTCCGGCACGAGCAGGAGCGCCTGCTCCCCTCGCTTCACCACCTCCCGCATCGCCTCGATGTACACCTCGGTTTTTCCGCTGCCGGTCACGCCTTCGAGGAGAAAGGGAGCGAACGTGCCGACGGCACTGCGAATCGCGGCGATCGCCTCCCGCTGTTGATGTGAATAGACCAGCTCACACACTTGCGCGGGATCGAGACCGGCGAGAAACGCGTCCAGCGTGTGACGACGCGGACGGCGCTCGATACGAACGATTCCTTTCTTGACGAGCGCGGAGAGGACCGCTGTGCTCACCCCTTCATGCTCGAGCGCACGGATCGACAGCTCGCCGCCACGCCTTCGCAGACGCTCGACAGCGGCCTGCTGCTTTTCGGTGAGCAGACCCGGCTCCGCCTCCAGCAGCGCGAACCGATCGTAGCGCACGCCTTTCGCATCCTGCAGGCGATCGCGGACGACAATCACGCCCGCATCGCGGAGGCGCTCGATCGTCGTGCGCGATGCGTCCATCTCACGCAGCAGGAGCGGACGCTTGCGGAGCTCGGTGATGATCTCGAGGTCCGATTCGAGCACCTGTTGCGCATCGAGCGCGGCGTCGATCATCTCCTGCGACGCGACGAGCGCCGCCTCCCGCCGCCCCCGCGCGCCCATGTTCGCCGGCAGCGCGACACGCAGCATTTCGCCGAGCGGCGCAAGGTAGTACTCCGCAGCCCAGCGGCAGAGCTGGATGATGTCGGGCAGCAGAGGAGGCTCGTCTTCGTCGAGCACGCTGCGGACCGGTTTCAGCTTCGCCGTTTCCGACGTGTCGTTGAAGCCGACCACGAAGCCAGTCGTCAGTTTCGATCCGATCTCGACTTCGACGCGGGATCCCAGGCGCACTGAGTCGCGCAGCGGATCGGGAATCGTATAGGTGAACGTGCCGTGGACCGCAACGGGGACGGCGATCTCGGCGTAGCTGGCGAGGCCGGTCATTCGGTTTGCGGATTCTTCATTTTGTAGAGCGCGGTGAGAGCGAGGGCGAGTGCGATTGCGGCGTAGGAGAGCAACTCCGGCCAGCGCAAGCGATGGCGCGGTTCCGTCGGAAGGGACATCTCATAGGCGGTGAAGTCCTGGCTCTGTAGCGCGATCGCCGTCCCGGCGACGACGATCTTGCCGCTGCCGTTGATTCCGGTGACGCGCAGCGCCAATGCCTGCATGTCGGGAAGATCCCAGGAGCGCTGCTCGAACGGTGCGAGGTACAGGCGGCGTTCATGCCGAGAAGTATTCACCGAAAAGTAGAGCGGGAAGCCGTGCGTCTCCACGGCGTAGAGCTTGTATCGCGTGCCCGCGGGCACGTGCAGCAGTGTCGACTCACCGGTTCCGATTGCGAACTGCGACGGAATCGCGTTCAGCAACGTTCCTACTTCTGACGAAGGCGACTCATTCGCGCCGCGACTGCAGACTCGAGCCTGGGCGATGAGAGGGCCGGTGGAATGGACGCGCAGCGCGCCGATCGCTCCCTCGTCACCGACGAGCTGCGGTCCGATGTCGACGGCACCGCTCTGATTCGGACCGAGCTGCAACGAAATCGACCGAGGCGCGCGGTTGGGCTGCGCGGAAGCGAAGAATGACAGCGTGACGTCGTTCATCGTCCGCGACGTGTCCGTCAAATAGACCGTCGTGGAAAAGGCGCGTCCTCCAAATCCCGTCGCGTGACCGACAACGGGGATCCATGCCTCGCGGGTCGCATATCCGCCGAAAGCGCGAACGGCGCAGAGACAAGCCGCGAATGCGATGATGCATCGACGATCCACGATCTACGATCTACGATCTTCTCATGAGCGCGCTTCTCTATTTCGTGAGTGCGGCGGCCACGCTCTACATCGCGCAGCGCGTTACGTGCTTCTCGCGCGCGGCGGCGATCGTGCTGTTCCTGCTGCCGCTTCTCTTCACCGGACGAGCGCTCTTTACCGGCGGCGTCTTCGGGCCGGTCGATCTCGCCTACACATCGGAGCCGCTGGCCTCCGTCGCTTCGCGTGCAGGCGCCGGCGCCGTGATGAATCCGTCGATTTCCGACGTCTACGCGGAGTTCATGCCCTGGAACGATGCGCTGCGCCGCGCGATCAGACGCGGCGAATGGCCGCTATGGAATCCGTATGAGCTTTGCGGCACGCCTTTGGCCGGTTCGGCACAATCTTCGTCCTATCACCCGATCACGCTCCTCGGTTTCCTGATTCCGTTGCGGCAGTATTTCGCGTTTGCTGCGGCCATGATGTTGCTGTTCGCCGTGGTGAGTGCGTTTCTCTTCTTTCGCGATTTCACAGAGTCCGGAATCGCGGCGCTCTTCGGCGCGACGGCATGGATGTGCTCTACGCACGTCGTCTTCTTCGCGGGCACCGCGCTCGCGCTCGCCGCGGCGATCGCGCCGCTCGTGCTCCTCGGCGCGCATCGCATCGTGCGCGAACCGGGCGTGCGGTCGACGGCGATTCTGGCCTCAGCGTTGTTGCTCGTCGTGTTAGCGGGGCATCCGGAGAGCGCGCTGCACATCGTCACGCTCGCAGTGGCGTACTTTGCCTTCGAAGCCCTCTCCCAACGGGAGAGGATGGCGAAGGGCCGGATGAAGGGGATTCTTCTCTCGGGCATTGCCGCCGGTGTCGTCGCGCTGATGCTGTCCGCAATCTTCGTTCTACCGATCCTCGAAGCGATTCCGCAAAGCGAGGAGTACGTCCATCGCGCCCTCGGCTACCGACAGATCGGTTCGACCGTTGCGCAAATGCTTCATCGCCTCAACGCGAATTTCTTCCCGTTCCTGGAGGGAGCTCCCGGCCTCGAAGAACCGGAACATGCGCCCGGTGTGCGTCACGGCTGGCTGGCGACCTCGTATGCGGGCTCGATGCTGTTCGCGCCTGCTCTCTTCGCCCTCAAGCGCTCGCGATTGCGCGAGCGCTGGTTCTTCCTCGGCGCAATCGTGTTCGGTCTCGCTGCCGGCATCGGCGCGCCTGGCGTTACGCACATCCTGTCGCGCCTTCCCGGTTTCACGATCTCCGTCAACGACCGCATGATCATGTTCGCGACGCTTGGATTGTCCGCTCTGGCCGCGATCGGCATCGATTTGTTGGATGTGCGACTGGCGAAGCTGTTTGCCGGCGTCGCGGCGGTCGTACTCATCGCTGCGCTGGCGATTCAAACCGGAGTGTCATCCGACTATCTGTATGTCGGCGCGACGCGCGCAATTGTTCCTGTCGTACTTTCGGCGTGTGCCATCTTTCTACTCGAGAAACGGCACGCTTCATTCGTGCTGCTCGCGCTTCTTTTGGCTCAGCGTGCCGGCGAAGCATCCGCGCTGCAGCCGACGCTGCCAGCGCGCGCGTTTTATCCCGAATTCGCTGGATTGTCGCTTCTGCGGGCCGGCGAAGCGTTCCGCATCGTCGGCGTCGGCACGATGCTCACGCCCGAGGTGTCGACGCACTACGGATTGGAGGATATCCGTGGCTTCCAGGGGCTGACATTCGGTCGGCTGCATGAGACGTATCCGATGTGGTCGGTGCGACAGCCCGTGTGGTCGAACCGCGTCGATCGTCTCGACACGCCGATCCTTTCGCTGATGAACACACGTTACGCAATCGTTCCGCCGGCGATGCAGCTTCCGCCGTGGTGGCAGATGCGAGCAACGTACGAGACATATGGGATTGCGGAAAACACGCGCGTGCTCCCGCGGGTGTTCGTTCCCCGCTCCATTCGTGTTGTCGATTCTCCGGGCTCGAGCCTCCTCGGAGTCTCGACAATCACCGACTTTGGAGAGCAGGGCATCGTACAGGACAAACAGTCACACGATTTTGCTCCGAACGGTCCCGGTGTTGTGGAGCTTCGCGGTCGCGGGTCGCACGTGCGGTTGCATGTGCGGATGAGCGGGCCTGGCTGGGTGATCGTTTCGAACGCTTATTGGAAAGGCTGGACGGCGCGCGAACATGGCCGCCGAATTCCGGTTCGTTTTGGCGACCACGTCTTCACGGCGTTCTATCTGCACGCCGGCGAACACGACCTCGAATTGACGTATCGCCCGCGTTCATTCGTGATCGGTGCGTGGATCAGCGGCTTGACGGCCCTCATGCTCCTCGCCTATGCGTTCCTTCCGAGCTCAGTCATCACCTTCTTCATGTCGTTCCAGACATCCTTCTTCGCGGATGGTGTGCGCAGCAGATACGCGGGGTGATAGG
>DASXRT010000067.1:0-13988 GCA_036506455.1 Thermoanaerobaculia bacterium | reverse complement strand
GGCGCGGGGACCGAGGTCCCGAGTCGCTCCGGCTCTTCGCGAATGATCGCGGTGAGCGTTTCGGCCGCGGTCTTGCGGCGAAAGGGGCGCGCGCCGCTGGCCATCTCGTAGAGGATTGTGCCCAGCGAGAACTGATCCGATCGAAAGTCGACTTTCTCGCCGGCGGCCTGCTCCGGCGACATGTAGCCAGCGGTGCCGAGGAGCGTGCCGGCAGTGCTGTCGCGCCGGACGGTTTTGCTGTCGTCGCTTTGTAGAGGCGTGAGCTTGGCCAGGCCGAAGTCGAGAATCTTCGCGAAGCCGTCGGCGGAGAACATGATGTTCTCCGGCTTCAGATCGCGATGGATGATGCCGGCCTCGTGAGCCTTGCTCAGGCCGTCGGCGATCTGCACGCCGACGTCGACGATACGCCGGACAGGAAGCGGGCCGTGGTCGATGAGCTCGCGCAGCGATTTTCCCTCCACCAGCTCCATGGCCAGGTACGGTGCGTGATCGACGCTGCCGACGTCGTAGACGGTGATGATGTTGGGATGATTGAGAGCGGAGGCCGCGCGGGCCTCCTGTTCGAAGCGCTGGAGGCGTGCCGCGTCGTCGGCGAACTCGCTGGGCAGGACCTTGATGGCCACCGCCCGCCCGAGCCGCGTGTCGCGCGCCCGGAAGACCTCCCCCATCCCGCCCGCACCAATCCGCGAGATGATCTCGTAGGGTCCTAACCGGGTCCCGGGAGCGATGGGCATCGCGAGGGGAGGATTATCGCACGCAGGCTTTTGGAGTGCGGCGGCTAGCCGCCGCCTTTCGCTTGGTGCATTCTGGTGCAGAATGGTGTAACCGGGCATCATGGCTCAGCCGGAAAAAGTTGTTCGCCAGAGCATCAGCCTGCCATCGGGCATCGCCCGTCGGGTCAAGACTCTTGCAAAGCGCGAACGCACGAGCGCGAACCGAGTGATCGTCGATCTGATCGAGACCGGCCTCGAGGCACGAGAGCGCGAGAAACGAGAGTTCTTCGAGCTTGCCGAGCGGCTGGCGAATTCATCGGATACCGCCGAACGAAAGCGCCTCAAAGAAGAACTGGCCCGAATGACCTTCGGTGATTGAGGAAGCGCGCAGCGCACTGGAACACCGCGCGCAAACCATGAACTGCATCCGGATCCTCGTGCTCGCACTCCTTCTCACCGGTTGCGCGACGAGCGCGATGAAGCATTACACGCTTGACTACGACACGCCCGTCGATCCGGCGCTCCAGGCGCGGCTCACCGCCATCGACTCTGAGCTGCGCGCGAAATACGGGATGACCGAGGAGCAGACCGACGTCGGCGTGCTCGACCTGAAACGGCTTCGCCTGGCGATGATTCATCCGGACAAGATCGAGTACGCCGCCAGCGTCGCCAAGATCGGGATCCTCCTCGCGTACTTTCAACTGCATCCGGAGGCGGCGAAGAACCTCGACCCGCAGACGCGGCACGAGCTGGGACTGATGGCCAAGGTGTCCAGCAACGAGATGGCCTCGAAGTTCTCGCGCGAGATCGGCATCTCCTCGGTCCAGCGCGTGCTCGATTCGTATCATTTCTACGATGCGAATCGCGGCGGCGGCATCTGGTTCGGCAAACATTACGGGCCGGGCAGCGAGCGCGTCGGCGATCCGATCGCCAACCACTCGCACGGCGCGACCGTGCGGCAACTGCTTCGATTCTGGCTGCTGCTCGAGCAGGGGAAGCTCGTGTCACCCGCGGCATCGAAGACGATGCGGGAGATTTTCGAGTCACCCGACATTCCGCATGACGACATCAAGTTCGTCAAAGGTCTCGACGGACGCGGCCTGCACATTCTGCGCAAGTGGGGATCGTGGGAGGACTGGTTCCACGACTCCGCAAGCATCAGCGGACCGGGGCGCCGTTACATCCTCGTGGCGTTGACGAAGCATCTGCGCGGAGACGAGTACCTCGTGGACCTCGCGCGCGCGATCGATGATGTGATGAAGCGTTGATCACAGCTTCTTCAGCAAATCCTTCCAGCGCTTCCACGCTTCGTCACGCGCTTTCATGTTCGCGGCGTACGCGTCGCGCGCCTTCTGCTCGGCGTCGGCGGCGGGCGGGGACGCATCGCCCGCGCGCATGAAGCCGTGGCCCGCGCCTTCATACGTCACGATGTCGTACGTCTTTCCGGCGGCTTTCATCAGCTCCTGCGTCTTCGGCACCGTCGCGCCGATGCGCGCATCGTTGCCGGCGTAGAATCCGTACACCGGCGCTTTGATCGCGGCGATCGCCTCGGACGACTCCGGTCCGCTGCCGTAGAAGACGAACGCCGCCGCGAGCGACGGCCGGTTCGTCGCGAACGGAACGACTGCGTGCTCTCCAGCAGAATCCGGCGACGGCGACTTTGCCATTCGCCGCCGGGAGCTTCGCGACGTAATCGGCCGCGGCATTCAAATCGGCGGTGATCTGATCGGGCGGCAGATCGCGGATCGCCTTGCCGACCGCGTTCGGATCGGTGACCCCCATCCCCGACAGTAGATCGGGCGCGATGGCGATGTACCCCGCCTCCGCCACCTCGTCGGCGAGCATCTGCACCCAATCGGTCATCCCGAAGATCTCGTGGATGACGACGACTGAAGTGGTGGTGACAGGAGGACAGAAATGAAACACACACTCATCGCTATCGCGCTCATGTCTTCCGCTTCGTAGACGATGCCCATGCCGCCGCTGCCGAGCTGCGACGCCACGCGGTAATGCGACATCGTGCGGCCGATCAGGGGAACGTTCTCACGATCAAGCGGTGACGTATCATCGACGTATGCCCGACAACGGCGAAAACGACAAGGGACGTCATGCGCTCGACGAGGAGACTTTGCGGGCGAAGCTCGAGGAACTGAAAGCTCGCGTCGCATCACTCCGCGAACGCGTCGACGCGCTGGAAGAGAAGAAGCGCGGCCAGTTCACGCCCAGTAGAGAATGACCGGATCCTTGCTTCCGACGTACGATCACTCCGTGGATGAGCAGCCACTGACCTCGAGCGCGCTTGTTCAATTCCACCGCGAGGTGGTGGCGCCCGACATCGACCGTATCGCTTCTCGCCTTGACCGAGTGGACGCACGATTCGATGACGTGTTCTCCCACTTCGACGCGATCTACAACGTTTCGACCGTCTCGAGAGCGAGTGCCAGGCGTTGCGATTCGCCGTCGAGCGGCTCGAAGAGCGCTTCGGCAAACTCGAGGAGCGCATGACCTCCGTCGAACAAAAGCTCGACGTGATGGCACTGCGGTCAGAGTTACTCGAACTCGAAGCGAAGATGATGGGCCTCGAGGAGCGCATCGCCCAGCTCGAGAGCGAGATCTGCTCGATCAGCCTTCGGTCGCCGAACGCGCGCGATCGTTCATCGCCGCGGCCGGCCTCGCCGATCGATGCGAAAACGCCGGCGGCGATTTGTTCGCCGAGGTGGGGACGACGAGCGCAGCATCAAGATCCTGCAGAACATCGCGCGCTGCTCGAGCACGACGGCCTGCGCCTCACGCGCATCGTTCCGGCACATCCGCACTGAAGGCGGCGGCAAGCCGCCGCACTCCAAGGCGATGAAGCGCTGGCTCGCGGATGGCCGCCGTAGAACAGAAGCTCACGACTGAAGCTGGCAAACTTCGATGCGTCGTGGGTCGCCGGCCAGGGTCCAACTTTCGGGGCAGAGCTGATTCGAGGGCGCGATGCCCCTTCCCATGCGGCAAGAATGTGTCATCGAGAGTCAAGACCCACGACTGCCGCGACGCCGTACATTCTCCCGAGTGTTTCATTAGGTGTTGTAGGAGAAGGTTAGCCCCGAGTACGCCGGCGAATGCTTGGTGGCTTCCGCAATGCGGGCGCAACTTTCTTCAATGGCGGCGCCTTCACGCCGGCAATTCCGGCGATCACGTGATGCGCGGAGCGAACCGCCCCTTCCTGCCACCCGGAGAGATACGACGCCTGATCGCCTGCCACCCAGAATTGTCCGACGGGTTTCAGCAGCCGCTCGTAGACCGTGTCATCGCAACTCCAGTCGTCCATCCAGCCGCCCAATTGATAGGGCACCTGCTTCCATGCGATCGAAAGACCGAGCTCGATCGGAACGTGCTGCGCAAAATCGGGATGCAGCTTCTGCGCGCCGGCCATCGCGAATTGCAAACGCTCTTTGATGCCGAGCGCCGCCAGCCGCGCCGCGTCGTCATCGTAGTTGTACGCGCCGGTGAGAATGCCCTTCTTGCCGAAGTAGCCGTACGACGGATACCACATCTGCGTGATCGGGTGTTCGACGTTCTTGATGTACGAGATGCCGCCGTACATCTGATCCTCGGCCTCCCAGAACCGGCTGCTGGCCTGCCATCCGACCTTGCACGTGCGCGCGAACTCCAGGGTCGCGATGGCCTTCTTGAAGTCGTCGGGAAAGTTGGTGTCGAGCGTCCGCAGGATGGGAATGGGAATCGTGGAGATGCACCAGTCGGCGATGATCTCCTCCCCTTTCTCGCTGCTTCCGGCGGCACGATGTCTCACTTTGATCTTGGCGTGGTCGAGGTTGGAGATCGAAACGACCTCGCGTTTGTAGCGGATCAACTTGCCGATCGGCGTGCGCAGGAAGCCGGCCCAGATCCGGTCCATGCCATGCACCGGCTGGAACAACGTCGGCTGCCATTCGTACTCCTCGGCCTGATAGAAGCGATCGAGCCAGAATTGCGAGTTGACGAGATCGGCGAGACGAAGAGGCTGCAGCAGAATGCCGCAGCTCTCCACTCCCGGATCGACCGAGTAACCGGAGCGGGATGAGCCGAGGTATTGATAGTTGTCGCTCTTTTCGACGTCGCCGAACATCGAGAGAAGGTCGAGAAGACCATCTTGATCGACGCCTTGCAGTTCGTCATTGAGCGCACCTTTGTTGATCGCCTTCGCCAGGAGCTCGGAGATAAAGCCGCGCGTGTCGTTGGCGATGCGACGGTTGAGCGTCGGCTGACTGTCGAACGAACCATCTTTCTGAAAGAAGTTCACGCGCGACATCATGTTGTAGACCTCGAGCGGAACGCCGAGGAGGTGGCAGTAGTGAAGGATGGCGGTGTGGTGATACGGGAGGCGTCCGGGGCCGGCGTTCAGATACATCTGCGGCCCCTCGTCGAATTTGCAGACCTGCCGCGTGCCGGTGGTCTCCTCGATCACGTCTCCGCGGCGCACGGTGTAACTGCGACCGCCGGCGCGCTCCTTGGCTTCGAGAATGATGACTTCGTACCTGGCTTTGTGCAGCTCATACGCCGCAGTCAGACCGGCGATGCCGGCGCCGAGAATCACGACGCGCTTGCCTCCACCCGGCGGAATGACCGGAGGGCCGGCAAACGCAGCGGGCACGCGCAACAGGCCGAGGGCTGTCATCGTTTCATAGACGGCGGCGGCGCCGCCGGCGCGTCCGACCGCCTCGAGAAATCTGCGGCGCGTCCACTTGCCGCCGGGGCGCTTGCCGGAGTCATTCATGACGACCTCTTAGAATGAATTGGGGAACGCCCGAAGGATAGCACGCGAGTACAGAGCGTTCGATCGCGCGCTGCGGGCGGAGACGGGGCATCATCTCGCGCAGAGGGGACTACGCGTGAATGCTAGCGAGTGCGCTCATCCACCCACTCGTGCCCGCAATCATCACACTGGTACTTGCGAGTGACATGGCTCGAGCCGCAATCGGGACATTGCGATTCGAAGGTCGGGATCTCTTCCAACACTTCCAGAGCGCGCTCCTCGTCCTCCGCGCGCACCTGAAGCCTTTCTCCGACTCCAACGCCGTAGTTCTTACCCGTAGCTTCGTCAGACACCCACGCCTTGATCCCTGCCTGCTCCAGCGCCGCGCGATGCAGATGGGCATCGGCCGGATTGAAGAAATGCCCGACGGTCACGAGCTCCTGCGTCTCGATGACATCGACGCCCTCAGGCCGTCGGGCGAGGATATCGCCCGCCGACACGCCACGTTCTTTGAGGATTGAAGACACGATCTCAAAGACTTCCGGCCGCCATTCTTCCTCGTTCCGGTTGCGCAGGATCGAGGCTAGTTCTTCTGTCGAGCGATCCGCCATCGACTGGCGAATCTCGTCGAGGTCGTTCTTCACAATTTCTTCAGCAGCTCCTTCCAGCGCTTCCAAGCCTCGTCGCGCGCTTTCTTGTTTCCCGCGTATGCGTCGCGCACCTTCTGCTCGGCGTCGGCGGCGGGCGGCGGCGCGTCGCCGGCGCGCATGAAGCCGTGGCCGGAGCCGTCGTACGTGACGATATCGAACGTTTTGCCGGCCGCTTTCATGAGCTCCTGCGTCTTCGGCACCGTCGCGCCGATACGCGCGTCGTTGCCGGCGTAGAAGCCGTAGACCGCAGCTTTGATCGCCGCGATCGCCTCGGGAGATTCCGGACCACTCCCGTAAAAGACGAACGCCGCAGTGAGCGACGGACGGTTCGTCGCGAAGCGGAACGACTGCGAGCCTCCCCAGCAGAATCCGGCGACGGCGACCTTGCCGTTCGCCGCCGGCAATTTCGATACGTAGTCAGCAACAGCATTCAGATCGGCGGTGATCTGATCAGGCGGCAGATCGCGGATCGCTTTGCCGATATCGTTCGCCGCCATCGAGCTCGTGCCGCCGCCGTTCGGTCCCATGCCCGACAGCAAGTCGGGCGCGATCGCGATGTACCCCGCCTCAGCCAGCTCGTCCGCGAGCATCTGCACCCAGTCGGTCATCCCGAAGATCTCGTGAATGACGACAACCGAGGTGGCCTTGTTCTTCACTTCCGGATAGACGACGAATGCGCCGACGGTGCGATCGCCCGACTTCACGTTCACCCACTCGTGATGGCGCGGCGATTTCGCGAGCGCCTGCTTCGCCCACTCCTGGCCGGATGCGGCAACCGCGGCCATGAGCGCGAGCGTGATGAGCGAGTGTTTCATGGATGTCCTCCTTGCCGGCGAAGGCAAAACTATCAATAGATGGAGTCGTGAATCCACTCTGAGTAGAAAACAAACGCAATCGCGGCTCCGTGCTCATCGCGTGATCAGAACGAGAACCGGCCGGTGATCCGAGGCGGTGGTCTCGAGGACGACCGCTGAGCGGCATCGCGTCGCACGACTGAGAAACACATAATCGATCCGTTTCTCCGGCGGCGTGGCCGGATACGTGAGCGAATTCCCCGCGCCGCACTCCGGCCAGGCATCGCGTAACCCGGCGCGCACGACCTCTTCGTGCACCGCCGAATCGGGGGTGGAGTTGAAATCGCCGCCGGTGATCACATCACGCGCGGCGCTGAGGAGCTGCGGAACCTCCTGCATGCGGTACCGATCGTCGCGCGACGCGTCGAGATGTGTGTTCGCAATGCGCAAACCATGCGTCATCACGATGAGCGCGACGCGCGGCTCGATCGACCCGCCGGCACGAACCTGGGGAGGCTCTACGCGCAGCGGCACCACGTCGTGAGCGACGATCGCCCAGCGCGAGAGAATCGCGATGCCGTATTCACCGCCCTGATAGTCGAGCGACTTGCCGAACACGCCGTGCATGCCCGTGCGCCGCGTCAGCTCGGCGAGCTGATCGACATTGCCCGATCGCGTGGTCTTGCGATCGACTTCCTGAAGCAGAACGATGTCGGCCTTTGACGACGTGATGATCGCCGCGACACGCTCGAGATTGTCGATGCCCGCCGCATCGCGCCCCGCATGAATGTTGTACGTCATGATGCGGAGCGAAGAAGGCTGCAGTGAAGCGCAGGCCGCCAGCAGCAACAGCGGAAGCGCGCGGCGCAAGTTCACGCTCAGCCGAACCGTTTCTTCAGCCACGCCTCGACTTCTTCCGGGTGATAGCCGAACGGCCCCGGCTTTCCTTTGTAGACGATCTTGCCGCGCTCGTCGATCACATAGAGACGCTCGGGCCAGGCGGCGAATGCGGCATTGGCCCGGTTGTCCATCGAGTCGACCGCGAGCGGAATCTTGTAATCGAACCGGCGCACGAAGTCATTCGCGATCGCGACGCGCTGCGCCAGCGTCTTCGGCTGCATGTAGCAGGCGTTCTGGCTGACGTTGTCCTTCAACTGCCATTCGTCGATCGGATGCGCTTCCTTGATGTAGATCGTGCGGAAGTCGGCGTGATCACCGTAGGTCGCGTGCATCCGCTTCAGGCGGTCGACCGACCGCCGGAACGGCGGTCACGTGAAACTGCCAAAGATGAGCACGAGCGGCTTCTGTCCGATCCAATCGCGCACATGCACGCGTCCGGCGCCGTCGAGCGCCACGAGCTCCACGTCGGGCGTGTCGTGGCCGGGGACGAGCGACCCTTCCTGACGCTGATCGTAGCGGATGTATCCGATCAGGTTACGCGGACCGTGGAAGCGAATCATCGCCGCGGTGACCGCCAGGACCATCAGCGACCCTGACACAACCGCCGTCCATTTCAGAATGCGCATCCCCGCACTCTACGCCCTTACGGTGCGCCCGCGTACAATCCGAGAAGCCAATGTCCAAACCGCCCGCCTGGCACTTCCGGGAAATGGATCCCGGAGAAGTCCACGTCGATCCTGTTCACGACGAATTCTTCAAGATGCAGGATCTCGCCGACGCGCTGGTCAGGGAGTCGATTCAGAACTCGCTCGACGCGCGGCGCGGGCGGGGGGCGGTGCGGGTGCGGTTCGCGTTCGGCGTCGGTACCGACGCGCTGCCGGCCGAGGGGGCGGAGCATTACTTCACCGGACTGCGCGAGCATCTGGAGGCGGTCTCCTCCTCCATTCACTCCGTCATCCCGAAAGAAGACGAGAGCGTTCCGTACCTTCTCATCGAGGACTTCGGCACGCGCGGCCTGACCGGCGATCCGCACATCGATCCTGAACTGGCCGGCGACGAAGAGACGAAGAACGACTTCTTCTACTTCTGGCGCAATGTCGGCCGCTCGAACAAGAGCGACATCGACCGCGGTCGCTGGGGACTCGGGAAAGCCGTTTTCGCGGTCGCATCGCGCATCCGTACGATCTTCGGTCTCACCGTCCGCGCCGACGACCGCCGCGGCCTCCTCCTCGGACAATCCGTGCTCAAAACACACATCCTCGAAGGCACGCGCGTCTACCCGTACGGATTCTTCGCGCGATTCGAGAGGAAGAACGGCCTTCCGCTGCCGATCGAAGAGGCGATGTTGCTCGAGCGGTTCGCCGACGATTTCCGGCTGCATCGCGCGGAGCCGGGACTGTCCATCGTGGTGCCGTACTTTCGTGCGGAGGATTTGTCGTTCGAGCGGATCGTGGAGTCGGCGGTGCGACAGTATTTCTATCCGATTCTGCGCGGGGAGTTGGTTGTCGATGTCGACGATGGCGTGCGGAAGGAGTCGATTTCCGCGCGGACAATTGATCGGTGGGCATCGGGGCGACCGGAGATCGCCTTGGCACGATGGTCCCTGTTGGAAGCCCCTGCCACTACCTTCTCCCCGCGCAGCGGGGAGAAGGCTCTGGAGCCTGGGCTGCGCGAGCGCTTTGAGCGTGGGGAGCGCATCGCTGTCCGCGTTCCGCTGCTCGTGAAGCGCAAGAAAGCGAAGGCGGCCGCGTCGCACCTCGACATCTTTCTCGAAAAGGATGAGACGCTGCGCAGAGGCGAATATCACTTCATCCGCCGCGGCATCACCATCCCTGACGTGAAGAGTACGGCTGCTGCGGACAAGCCGGTTCGCGCGCTCGTCGTCGTCGATCACGACGCCCTCTCCACATTCCTCGGCGACGCCGAGAATCCGGCGCACTCCGACTGGTCGGAGCGCGCGGACAAGCTGCGCATGCACTACGACCATCACGCCGCCACGCTCCGGATCGTGAAGAACAGCGCCGCACTTCTCGCGGCGCTCCTCGCCCGCCCGCCCGAGGGGCGATCGCGCGATTTCCTGGAGGACATCTTCTCCATCGAGATGCCCGAGGAGGGGAAAGAGAAGCTTCCCGGAACGCCGCGGCCTTCGATCACCGGCGACCACACCGAGCGGCCGGTGTCGATCTCACGCATCGCGGGAGGCTTCACGATCCGCGGTGCCGGAGACGGCCAGCCGCTGATCGCGGAGCTCGCCTATCGCGTGCGGATCGGGAATCCATTTCGAAAGCACAGCCCGTTCGACTTCGACCTCACGCGCGGCGACGTCGACATCGACGCCGATGGGGCGATCGTGCATCGGACCGCCGCGAATGCGATCCGGTTCACTCCCACAAAGCCGCGCTTTCAGATCACGATGAAAGGATTCGACGCCAGACGCGATCTGGTGGTGCGCGTTTCTGAAGATGCTGCGGAAGCTCAACTTCACTGAGCGGCTCAAGCTGCCGCGGAATCAGGTGCGCGTGACGCTGCGGCGCGAGCCGGACGGGGTCCTCGCCTTCGATCCCGCGCTGTCGTTCGAGGGAATCGCCGCGCCGTCACACGCGCGCGTGTACATCGAGGCGTATCACCGCACGTCGTTCATGCGCTTCGATTGCGGCTCGGTCGGCGCACTCTCGATTCCTTCCGATCGCCGGCTGATTGACATCGACGGCTCATCGGTCCGCTTTCGCATCAAGGTCGTCGATGCGCATCGCATCCTCGCGGTCGCCGAGGACATCCGCGTTACCGAGCGCGCGCCTGACGTCTCGGGACGCGTGCCGCTCCTGCCGGTTCAATTTACCGATGCGCTCGGCGAGCAGGCGTGGCGCGTAGTCTTCGAGCCCGATACGCCTGTGCTGGAGCTGAACAACCGGACCGCTGGAATCGAGACGATGGCGCGCGATGACGCGCTCTTCTTCGCCCTCGTCTACCCTGCCGCGGTGCGCGCGATCCTCACGCAGATTCTCCTGATCGATGGACACGACACGTTCGACGACAGCACGGAGTGGTGGGCGCTCTGGATCCTCTGGGCATCGCGGCAGACGGCCACGCCTCCGCCATCCGATGCCGACGATGCGCCGGCGTGGATCGAGGATGTGGTCTCCTCGTTTTCGAGTCACTACCGGCTCGTCGACAGGATCAATGCGTCATGACGCGGCTCCGGCGGCTCAACACGCGCGGCATCGAGGAGCTCCGCTCCTTTCTCCAGCGGATTCGCGAAGGCGCGGAGTTTCAAAGCAGCCCGGCGATCCTGCACGTCGACGATTATTCGTCCCGCGTCGAGCCGGCCATCGATATCGAGCAGCGCGACTTCGCAAACAAATTCGAAGCCGCACGCTACCTCGCGACCATACTCCGGCCACTCTCTGGTCTACACGCCGATGCCGGGCTGTGGAGTTGGCTGGCCCTCTATTACTTCGAACAACTCTCGCCCAAGGACACCGAAGGTCGGCGCAGGCCGCGCGAGGATTACCACTACATTCCCTGGGTCGGCGACGGATGGCGGCGCGATCGCCATCTCCTGGCCGGACCTCACAAGCTCTTCATGCTTCACGGAGAACGTTCACGCCTGCTCCTCTACCCGGCCGTTCATGAGCACGGCCAGTTCGTCTACGACCTCGGATTCCGGCGCGATCTGATCACCAATCGCGGCTTGATCGAGGCGATCGACGTTCTCTATTGGGACGCGAAGCGCGGCCGGCCGAAACGGGGCGCGACGACGAGCTCACGCGCGGGCAATCTCCGCCGCCTCATCGCAGTCCTGCAGCAACTCGACTTCAACTACGACCTCTACGGCATGACGGCGCCGGAGATCCTCGCTTTGTTGCCGAGTGAGTTCGACGGTTGGAAACCGTCTCGTCCACACACGGTAGAAGATGGACGCGAACTGCAGCCCGAGGTGTAGCATGACAGCGACGGCCGACGAGCTGTGGGACACGCTGCTGCGCTTCCACCATGAGCTGGCAGCTCCGAGTATCATCGAACCAATACGCGCCGAGATCGCGGCATTCCGCGATGAAACCCTGTCGCACTTCGATGCGATCTACAAACGCTTCGACCGGCTCGAGAGCGAGTACGTGGCACTGAAGCGGCGGTAGAGCGTCTCGAGGAACGCATAGCCGCCGTCGAACAGAAACTCGATCGCATGACGCAGATCGCACGCTGAAGGCGGCGGCGAGCCGCCGCACTCCAAGGCGCCGCTACACTGCTAGAGCTTCGTGGCCTTCTCGATGAGCAGCTCTTCGCCGTGGTCGCACGACACGAGCTTGCCGGTCACGCGAACGTTGGCGCCGCTGACGGCGCGCAGATTCGCTTTGCTCTTTTCGCAAATCGTGTACTGCGTCCCGTTCGCGAGGCGCAGCACGCGCAGGCAATCCGCGCTCGTCGAGCCGTCGGAACAGGCGATCGTGCCGGTGAGCGAGACCGACTTTGTCTTCGCCCTCTCGCACTCTTTTCCACCGGCGAAGAGAGAGCCGGCGGTGATCAGGAAAACGGTCAGTATGATGAGCTTTTTCATGACGCCGAGGATAGCGGAAAGGACGCGGGCGCGGCGGTGAATCTCGTGATACGAGTTGTTACATGACGCTGGCTGCGTATTTCGGCGATCTCTGGCTGGTTCGCCTGCTGTTCCAGCGCGGACTCGCGGCCCTCTACCTCATCGCCTTTCTCTCCGCCCTGAACCAGTTCCCCGCTCTCCTCGGCGAGAAGGGTCTTCTGCCAGCTCCGGATTTTCTCAAACGCGTGCGCTTCCGCGACGCGCCGAGCCTCTTTCATTGGCGCTATTCGGATCGGCTGCTCAGAACGGTGGCATGGATCGGCATCGTGCTGTCGGTACTCGCTCTCCTCGGGATCTCTGAATCGATCGTGATCTGGCTGCTCATGTGGATGCTCTATCTCTCGATCGTCAACGTCGGGCAGACGTTCTACGCGTTCGGCTGGGAATCGATGCTGCTCGAAGCGGGATTCTTTGCGGCGTTTCTCGGACCACGCGATTTCGAGCCTCCCGTGATCGTCATCGTGATCCTGCGCTGGATGCTCTTCCGCGTCGAGTTCGGAGCGGGACTCATCAAGCTGCGCCACGACCGCTGCTGGCGCGAGCTGACCTGCCTCTTCTGGCACTACGAAACGCAGCCGCTGCCGAATCCGCTCTCCTGGTATTTCCACCGGCTGCCGAAGATGATGCACAGGTTCAGCGTGCTGTTCAGCCACTTCGTGCAGGTGATCGTGCCGTTCGGTGTGTTCGCACCGCAGCCGTTCGCATCGATCGCCGGAGCGTTGATCATCTTCCATCAGTTCTGGCTGATCATCAGCGGCAACTATTCATGGCTGAACTGGCTGACCGTGGTGTTAGCGCTCAGCGCCTTGGAGTGCGGCGGCTCGCCGCCGCCTTTCTCTCCCGCCCCACTCGCTTTCAACGTCATCCTTTATGGATTGGCCGCGGTCACGCTGGTCCTGAGCATCAAGCCGGCGCTCAATCTCTTCTCGCGCAATCAGATGATGAACTTCTGCTGGAATCCGATTCATCTCGTCTGCGCGTACGGCGCGTTCGGCAGCATCACGAAGCAGCGCTACGAAATCGAATTGGAAGGGAGCGACGACGGCACCGAGTGGAAAGCGTACGGGTTCCGAGCGAAGCCCGGCGATGTGACGCGCCTGCCGCCACAGATCGCGCCGTATCACCTCCGCCTCGACTGGCTGATGTGGTTTCTCCCCTTCTCCGTCCGAGTGATCGGGAATCGCGCGATCACGCCCGGCTACCAACTCTGGTTCATTCGACTGGTCGGGAAGCTGTTGCAAGGCGATCGGCAAACGCTCGCACTGCTGCGCCGCAATCCATTTCCGGTTCAACCGCCGAAGGTCATCCGCGCCGGGTTCTATCTCTATCAATACGCCGACTGGAAAGAACGAAGAGAGACCGGGGCGTGGTGGAAACGGACGTGGGTCGATCACTATCTACCGCCGATCTCTCTGGCTGAAGCGACGTCTGCCGCCGGTTAGCGAGCGCGCCGGTGCTCGTCGTCTTGGAGTGCGGCGGCAAGCCGCCGCACTCCAAGGTTCGCTAGAAGCGAACTTCCTGACTCGCCGCGTGGTCATTGCACATGGTGCAGCGCCAGCCGCGACGGGTCCTCGTGAAGACGCCCATGTCTTCGTCTCG
>DASXRT010000066.1:0-26388 GCA_036506455.1 Thermoanaerobaculia bacterium | reverse complement strand
CAGCGCGACACATCGCGCCGCGGCCGATGCCATATGCATTTGCAATTCCTGGAACGCCGCATTGAGCGCGTACCGCTTTGTAGCCAAGCGTGAGATAGTGGCTGACTGCCTCCAGCGTCTCCTCGATGGTGTTGCCGTTTGTGTGGCCATAGACCATCACGCGATCGCGTGAGGCTCCACCGAGAAGCTGATACAGAGGAACATCACCAAAACTGCGTCCGCGGCACGGTGGGCAACCGGACAGCCGGAAAGATCGGCGCATTCGGAGTCAACCTCCTGAAATCGTGCCGAAAAAACACGCGTAAGTGATTGAAAATATCGTGAGGCGAAGCGCCGGAAGTAGACGCGGATAGACACTCGCATTCTTGGTTGCGAGCCTAAACGTCGCGTAAGTTGTTGAAAGGAGTGGTGGAGCTGATCGGGCTCGAACCGACGACCTCCTGAGTGCGATTCAGGCGCTCTCCCAAACTGAGCTACAGCCCCCACAGGGAACTGCAAAAGCCATCGGTGCTTAATAACGACGAGCATCGTTAAGAATGCATCGGCGATGAACGTGACGTTGTACCCTCGCTTGAAGCGGCACGCTACGCAGTGTGTTGAAGCGCCAGCGCCGTCACAGCGGTTGCAGACCCCAGGATCTTTGTGATTGCGTCGGCCGGCATCGGCCGGCCGACCAGGTAACCCTGGATAGAAGAGCAGCCGCGCGCGTGCAGGAAGCGGAGTTGATCCTCTGTCTCAACACCTTCGGCCGTAACGCGCAGGGTGAGTGCGTACGCCATCGCGATGATTGCCGAGACAATCGCTGCATCGCTTGCATCAGTCACCATGTCCTGCACGAACGTGCGATCAATCTTCAAGCCATCGATCGGAAATCGCTTCAAATAGTTGAGCGATGAGTGTCCAATACCGAAATCATCGATGACGATGCTGATGCCAAGCTTTTTCAAGTCCTGCAGAATCTCCGCAGTCACCGTAGGATTTTGCATCGCCGTGCTTTCGGTGATCTCGACCTCGAGTCTGGTCGGGTCAACCGAACATTCTTCGAGGGCGTTCCGAATGGCACGCGCGAGATATCGTTGACGAAATTGAGCTGCCGACACGTTCACCGCGATCCGTATTGGAAACTCCTCACCCCAAGCCTTCGCCTGTCGCAACGCCGTTTCTAAAACGAGCTCGCCTATCGGGATGATGAGGCGGCTCTCTTCCGCCGTCGCGATGAACTCGGCCGGACCTACGATTCCAATGCCAGGACGGTCCCATCGCAAGAGCGCTTCGACCGCGATCAGCCTCCTCGTGGCTAAGTCGTACTGCGGCTGGTAAAGGACAAGAAATTCGTTTCGATCGAGTGCCTGCCTGAGCGCGTTCTCGAGCGCAAGCCGTTCCGCGGCCAACTGTGTCATGGAGGGAGTGCACAGTTGATAATTGTTTTTCCCTGCTTCTTTCGCGCGATACAACGCGTTGTCGGCATTCTTTAAGAGCGTCTCCGCATCAACACCATCAGCCGGCGACATCGATATTCCGATGCTGCACGTCGTAAACAAGTCGTGGCCATCAACGGTGATTGGACGCGCGACAACGTCGAGAACCTTCTGTGCGACTAACATCGCATCAGCAGGCCGGGCCAGGTCCATCAGCAGGATCGCGAACTCATCGCCGCCGACGCGAGCGACTGAATCCTCATCGCGTACGCAATTCTTTAATCGCTCACCCATCCCCTGAAGGAGATGGTCTCCGACCGTATGGCCCAGCGTGTCGTTGATGAGCTTGAAACGATCGAGATCGAGGAATAGCACTGCGACCTGGCGGCCGCGCCGTTCGGCGTGTGCCACGGCGAGCGACAATCGATCCTTGAACAACGTTCGATTGGGAAGATCGGTCAGCGCGTCGTGATACGCCTGATAACGAATTCTCTCTTCGGCCTGTTTTCGTTCGGTCAGGTCGATGAGGGTGGCCTCCAGAATCTCCTTTCCTTGAGCCGAGCTATCGAGGCTGACATTCTGCAGAGCCCATATCGGCGTCCCATCGGCTTGTCGCAAGGACGTTTCTACGCCGCTGACCGCTCCGTCGGCACGAAGCCGCTCAACCAATTCGTCGGCATCCGACGGGGTCGTGTAGAAATCGAAAATGCTGCGATCGGTCAGCTCCTCTACGGAAGACAATCCGAGGATGCGCAGCGCCGCGTCATTGCAATCGAGAATCTGACCATTGATTCTCGCTCGGTAGACGCCAGCGAGATTGCGATCGAAGAGCAATTTGAACCGTTCCGCCGACGCTCGCACGAGACGGACGCGCCACCCGTGCGCCGCCCACGCCGCAGCCAGCAGCCAGACGATGACAAACGCCCAGAACAGCAGCGTCTGGTAAAAAAATGGCTGGACGAAGAGAGCGGCGACGGCTGGAGGACTGGCAGTGCCCTCGCGGTTTACGACTCGAACCTGAAACCGATAGTGCCCCGGCGGAACATTCGTGTAGTACGCAATCCGGCGCGATTGCGCGTCAGTCCAATCGGCGTCGAAGCCCTCGAGTTTGTAATGAAAGCGGAGTGTGTCCGGCGTCTTGAACGTAGGACTCGTGTAATGAAACTCGAGTGTGCGATGACCAGGAGGCACCTTGGCACCGGGTGCAAGCTTCGTGTGATCGACGTAGATCTGTTCGATGTGCGCGGGGCCGACCGTGCCGCCGAGAAGTGCGCTCTCGGGGTCGAGCATGGCCACTCCGCCAGTCGTCGCGAACCAAAGCTTTCCATCCGGCGCCTGCCAGGCGACCGGCTGTGTCCCGCCATTGCACTCGCGGCTCTTCATCCCGTCGCTGCGCCCGTACAACACGGATATAAGAGTCGAACGCCGGCCGTCCGCGACTGCGTTCATCTGGGCGAGGTTGGCTCGAAAGATTCCCTTGTTGCTGCTCATCCAGAGATTGCCGCGGCGATCTTCGAGAATCGCAAAGACACTGTCGTCTTGCAGACCTTGCCGGCTCCGAAGGACACTAATCTTGCCGTTCTTGTAGCGATTCAGTCCTGCGCCCATCGTTCCGATCCAGATGGCGCCGGCACTATCCTCGTGAATGGCGATGACCGAGTTGCTCGACAAACCGTTTTGAGTTGTGAACGATTCAATGGATCCAGTGCGTGGGATCCGCGCCATTCCTCGCTCATGCATTCCCACCCAGATCGAGCCATCGCGGCTTTCTGACATCGAGCTCACGGATGCTCGCAACACGTTACGCAGTTTGTCGTCGGGATCGACTGTTCCATTGACGACACGCGTCAAGCCGGCGTCGGTACCAACCCAGATCACGCCGCGACGATCCTCAAAGAGCGCGAGAATTGTGTTCGACGGGAGACCATCCTTCGTCGTGTAGCTCGTCGTGCCGCTCGGTTCGACGTGGCGCAATCCTGCATCCGCCGTCCCGGCCCACAGACTCCCATCCCTCGCGGCCACGACGGACAGGACGGAGGGAGTGGAGTCTCGCTTCGACAACCGATGTCTGCCGCCAAGATCGCTCACACCGCCGCGTGTCGCTGTCCAGATCGTTCCATCCTGACCGGCTGTGACACTCTTGACATCGTCACCAAGAAGACCTTGGGCTCTCGAAAACGTGACGACTACGCCGTCGGCAAGTTGATCGAGACCGCCGACGCGTCCGATCCACAGATTTCCTTCGCGATCCTCGAAGAAGGTCATGATTGGATCATGTCCCTCCGGATCGAATTCCGCTCGATCATTGCGCAGCCGGCCGAATCCGGCATCGTGCGTTCCGATCCAGATCGAGCGATTGCGATCCTCGTAAACGGCGCTGATCCGGAGTGACGGCATGCCCGCACTCTTCCCGAACTGACGAATGTGCCCGGAGCGATACTGAAACAGGCCGGCGCCATCAGTACCCATCCAGACGCTGCCGTCACGCCCGGCGGCAAGCGTCTGCACGGCCTGCGACGGAAAACCATCCTCGGCCGAACGCCGGCTGATGAGTCCATCTTTGATTGTGGCGAGACCGCCGGCCGTGGCCACCCACAGTTGTCCTGACGAATCTTCGGTCAGTGCAGTGATTGCTTTGTTGGGAAGTTGCTCGGCTGGGATGATGCTGATGCGGCCAGCGGCGAGTCGCGCCAACCCTGAACCGGTCCCGATCCATAAACTCCCGTCATGCGATTCGTAAAGGATCGTGATGTTGTTGCTGGGCAATCCGTTCGCTTCTGTGAGGACATCGATCTGATCGCCACGCATCCGGACGAGCCCGCCATCAACGGTGCCGATATAGAGCGTGCCATCCTGTGCGCCGCGGATCGACACACCCATGTTGCTTACGATCTGCGGGTACGAATTCTTGTCGTACGTGACGAATTCTTGTCCGTCGAAGCGCACGAATCCTTCCTGCGTAGCGATCCAGAGATAGCCGTCACGCGTCTGCGTTAACCCGAGGACGGTGCTTTGCGGAAGGCCTCGATCGACGGTCCAGGTCGCGCGCACGTACTGGTCGAGTCTCTTCGTAGGCTCGAGCGCGAGTCCCACCTCCAACTGCCCGAGCAGCAGAATGACCACCGCGACCCAACTCTTGCGCATCGTGGAATCGATGATGGTAAGTCCATAGCAGTTCCGCTGTCCATTCCGGGTGGAGGCGCGCAAAAGCGGATGGGCGAATTTATTTAGAAAAACTTAAAAGTCTATGACGGAAAGACTTCCTGTGGTGTGATCTATATCGCATTCGGACAGCCGGAACGGCTGCCGTCGCAAGGAGGGTCCACCATGCGTAGCTTTCGAGTTCTTGCTCTCAGCCTAGTCGTTGCCCTTTTCGTCGCAGCTCCCAACGTATCCGCGAAAGTGTGTCATCCGAAGAAACCGGTCACTTGCAATGCGACTGCTCTCTCGCCTGTCGCCACCAGCGCGCCTTCAGCGCCTGCGGCGAAGACGACGACCACGTCGGTGAAATCCAAGGCGCCGGTGAAAGTGCAGCACGCCATGCTCTGCGGCCCGTGGGTTCACTACATGTGCCAAGCAACCGGTCTGATCTAGCAGTGAGTTGAACGCCGCCATCGGCGATACTTCCCGACTAGCAGTGAACGAGGCTCGGGCGTCCGAGCTTCGTTCACTGGAAGTGTGTTCGAACGCATTCAGATGATTCTGGTGGAGCGGATCGGGATCGAACCGACGACCTCCTGAGTGCGATTCAAGCACTCTCCCAAGCTCAGAACGGCCAGCTCGGCGGCGGCAAGCGCCGCAACGCCTCGGCTTGTTTCTGCAGGATCGGGATCGCCGGGTGTCCCGCCGGCAGCGCGCGCTCGATGGCATCTCGCCGCTCGAAGTTGACCGCCTCCACAAGAATGCGCAGATACGGCGGACTCGCATGCCGGGCCTCGGCGATAAAACCAATCGCGAACCAGAGAACAGCTCCGACTCCGAGCAGCGTCACATGACGCAGCGGCACGGCCATCACGATCGCCGCCGTCACGATCGCAAAAGGAGCGACGACCGCCAGGGGAGCCCAAATGAAGTGAAACAGATTCGGCGCCACGCACCCGTGACGGAGCAGCGGCCACGAAAACGAGACCCACGGCACGGCGTAGATGGTCGGGACGAACGGAAAGACCAGCGACATCACCGCGATCGTCGCCGAAGAAGCGCCGAGGAGCACGGCTTCCACGAGAGTTTGCTCGGCAAAGGCAGTCAGTAATGCGATGAACGGCAGCACCGGAACGATGAACCGCGGTCCGATGCTCCGCCCTCCGAACCAGTATGGATAACCCGCGATGGCGACGATCAGCAGCAGCGGCGCGACGAGTAGAGCAACGAACGCCGGCCGCGAAAGGGCGCGGCGGGCCCGCATGATTCCGGCGATAGCGATGATCACGACAGGCGAGAGCACCAGCAGACCTTTCGAAGAATCGAGGAGCATGTCGAGGAAGTACGCCATCGACGGAACGCCGAGCCCGAATGCTCCCGTGCGGAACGTGGTCCGGATGTGCGCGTCGCGGTCGTAGAGATACGCAACCGCGAACGGACTCCCGAATGCCACGTAGTTGTAGACCCCGAGGATGGCTGCGAAAGGGAGGCCGCAGGCGATGACGCGAATGAGACCGCGAATCCGCAATGCTCCCATCGCGCAAACGATGAGTGCGACGCTCGGTACCGCATTCGGATTCTCGCAGAGGACGGCCAGGCCGATGAGTGAGCCGGCAGCGTAATCGGCAGACGGCCTGCGATCGGTCGCGAAGAGCAGCGCCCACGCGCCGAAGAGACTGACAGCAGATAACGCGTGCGCAAAAAAGAGGAGTCCGTAACAGAACAGCGGCGTCGCGAACAGCATGGCCGTCACCGCCGCGTTCGTTCGCGATTCGCTGCAACCAGACCGACGCGCCACTGATGCCACCCAAAGAGCGAGGAGGATGACGGGCACGGTAGCGCCTGCGAGACGGATCACGGTCAGCGTCATTCTCATCGTCGCGATCGACGGCGGACCGGCGACGGCTCGTACCAGTGCGTAGACCGGGAGCACCATGAGCGCCGCTCCCGGCGGCTTGTTCGAGAAGAGCCGGCCATCGACCTCCGCAAGATCGGTGATCGGAATGCCGGTGGAGCGAAGCACAGGAGTGACTTCGATCGTGTGAAAGTCGACGATCGCAGCATCGAGGGCCCATCGGCTGTATTCGTTGGGGGAAGGAAAATGAGGAAAAACGGGAATGACGAGAATGGCCAGGACAGCGTAGAGGAGCACTGAAACGACGACTCCTCGATTCATGGCGCTGCAGCGCTCAAGCGCGCCGGAGCACGACGATCGTCTTGTCGTCCATCGGATGCGCGCCGGTCTCGTGCTCCGCGATCGCTGCGAGGACGACATCCGGCATCGCGTCGATCCCCTCGCGCGACGCGTGAATCACCAGCTTTTCCAGACGTTCCATCCCGAACTCTTCTTCTTCGGGATTGTTCGCTTCGCTGAGACCGTCGGTGTAGAGAAACAGCGTCGAGTGCAACGGGAGCATCGCCGTCTCTTCCTGATACAACGCATCGGGAAGAATGCCGATCGGACGACCCGTCGAGCCGAGCCTTTCAATCCTGCCTTCGGTGACGATGAACGGCGGACAGTGACCGGCGTTGACGTAACGCAACTCGCCGGTCGATGGGTTGTATCGCGCGAAGAAAAACGTCACGTACTTACGGCCGCCGGCCATGCGGAACAGAAGCGCATTGAGACGCTTCATCAGCTCGGCGATGTCACTCTCGACAGGAGCCGCCATCCGCAGAGCCGACTGAACGCTCGACATGATCATCGCCGCGGAAACGCCTTTGCCCGACACGTCGGCGATGACGACGCCGAGGTCACCGTCGGCGAATTCGATGAAGTCGTAGTAATCGCCACCGACTTCGTAGCACGGAACGTTGCGCGCCGAGAGCTGCGTGTCGATGACATCGCATGGTGCGGGCGGGAGGAGGCGGCGCTGAATCTCGCGGCCGAGCTTCAGTTCCTGTTCCATGCGGTTCTTCTCGAGCAGATTGATGTGCAGCGTGGCGTTCTCCATGGCGATGGCCATGTGCTCGGAGATGGCATCGACGAACTCGAGGTCGCGCGCGCCGAACGATCCCTGCTTCTTGTTGAGAAGCTGCAGCACTCCCACGATTTTTCGATTGCGGTTGCGGATGGGAACGCAGAGCATCGATCGCGTGCGATAGCCCGAGCGCTGATCCTGCGATTGATCGAATCGCGGATCGGCGTAGGCGTCGTGGAGAATCACTTCCTCGCCGCTCGCCGCAACGGTTCCCGCTAATCCTTTTCCGATCGGAAGGCGGATCACACCGACACCATCGGCGATCTTCGACCAGATCTCTTTGCGCTCTTCATCGACGAAATAGAGCGTGCCGCGCTCGGCCTCGAGCTCTTTCGTCGTGACGCCGAGGATCGAGGTGAAGAGCGAGTCGGCTTCGATCGAGGAGTTGATCAGCTTCGATGCCTCCACAATCGTCTTTAGACGTTCGACCTCTTCGCGCGTGGCGATCGAGTCGATGACACGCTGCAGCTTGCCGGTGTCTGTGCCGAAGTTGAAGCTCAGACCGGAAACGAAACGCGATGCATGCAGCTTTTCAGAATGCGCAACCGTGCAGTCGACGGAGATCTCCTCGCCGTCGAACACGAGCGTCAATTTTTCCGGACCGTTGCCGACGATCGGCGCGTCGTGTTCGACGCGACTGCCGAGGAGGCCGATCTCGTGGACGGCGACAGCGCGGCCGCGCATGCTGCCGATCAATGGTGGAGTCAGGAGAAGGCGCTCAGAGCGCCGGCGGTCATCCGTGATCTGCATGAGGTGCGAAGGATTATACGCGTCCGCTTTGTGATATGGTCGCGCCCGGTCTCCCCCAAAATGCGACGATGGGCAGCGGCCGTGGCCTTCTTGTGTGCCGCAGATCTTGCAGCGGCGACGTTCACGGTCACGACGAACGCCGACAGCGGAGCGGGATCGCTGCGACAAGCCATTCTCGATGCCGACCTGGCTGCGGGACTCGACACGATCAAATAGGCTCGCTGACGAGTCCCGGTACCGTGTTCGAAGGGACGCCGGCGGTTTTCACAACCGCGCTCTCGAATCCGGCGGACCGAGCGATCACGATCACCTACTCGAGCGCAAGATGGAACAGCGATCGCGCCCGGCGACTACTCGGCATCGAGTAGAACTCTGACATTTGCTCCTCTGGAAACGACGAAAACGGTTTCCGTGCCGACTTGTCGTCGACGCGACGCTCGAACCCGACGAGACATTCCAGATGAGCGCGAGCGGCAGCGTGACCATGAATCCCAGCCTTGCGATCGTTACGATCCAAGACATTTCGCTGGTGCCCGCGCTCTCTACCTGGATGCTTCTGCTGTTGGCGATTGCGCTGGCGGTCGTGATGGTTCGCCGGCCCTGACGCCGAGCGTCTGCGCCACTTCCGCATCGCCCGCGGCCAGTTGTTCATGCGGATACGCGACGTAATAGCCCTGAATCAGATCGATCCCCAGCTCCCGGCACGTCTCGTACTCCTCGACCGTCTCGATCCCCTCGGCGATCGTCTTCGCGTTGATGCGGCCGCCGAGGTCGACGAGCATGCGCACGAGGTCCTGCTTGATCGGCTCGGCGGCCAGTGTCGACACGAGGCCTTTCGTGATCTTGAGATAGTCGGGAGCGAGTGAAGCGATGGCTTCGAGCGATGCGTAGCCGGAGCCGGCGTCGTCGATGGCCACTTCGATTCCCTTGTCGCGGAACTCGGTGAGGAATCCGCGGAAGACGTTGTAGTCCTCGATGGCGGCGCGCTCGGTCAGCTCGAAGACGAAGTGGCCGCGATGCTCGGCGAAGAAGCTGACCATCTCGTGGATGCGGAACTCCGACTCGCCGAACATCTCCGCCTCCAGGTTGAGCAGGAATTTGCGATCGAGCAGATCGATATCGCGAAGGCGCCGGAGCGCATTCTCCAGCGCAATCGCTTCGAGGGCCCAGGCCAGCTTCGCATCGCGCGCGAACGAGAAGAGCATGTCGGAATTGCGGAACGATGAATTCGCCGGTCCGCGCGTGAGGATCTCGTAGCCGAAGATCGTTCCTTCGCGCGAGCGCACGATCGGTTGGAAGAGCGTGGTGACGCGTTTGCGGCGGATGATGTCGCGCAGCTCGCGCGTCAGTTGCTTCTTGCGCTGCTGCTCGGCGTCGCGGACGGCGTCGGCGGCGATCTGCATCCCGTGATAGATCTGCCGCTCCAGGCGGATCTGCGGCCGGTAATCGAGACGCGTCGTACCGACGAAGAAGCCGATCTGCCCCTGCTGCATCTGTGGGAAGCGCTCCCGCAGCGCGCTCACCAGTCGCTCCCGCAACTCGTTCGATGCGATTTCGGCGGCGTTCTCCTGCGACAGGTCCAGGCCGCGCGTCTCATAGAAGATGTAGAAACTGGAACCGCCGACGCGGCTCGAGCAGATGATCGCGTTGCGAAAGCGCTCGCGCACCTCCTGGGCCAGCACCTCGCCCACGCGGCGCAGGAACTCGTCGAAGAACGCCCATCCGTATTCGGCTTCGATCGCTTCGAACTGCTCGATATCGACGAAGACAATGCCGACCTCGCCCTGCTCGATGAGCCTTTCCTTCACCTTGTCGAGAACCATCGGGACCGTCGGCAGACCGGTGGCTCGATCGAGGAGGATGCTCTCGACTGCGGCGCGGTTCACCTCGCCTGTCGGTGCTGGCTGACCGCGCTTGCGGGCGAGGAGTGCCTGGATGCGTTTGATGACTTCGTCGCGGTTGAAAGGTTTGACGAGATAGTCGTCGGCGCCCACCTGCAGGCCGGTCAAACGATCCTTCACGTCCCCACGGCCGGTCATGAGAATCACCGGGATGTGCGCAGTACGCTGGATACCTTTGAGGGCCTGACACACTTCCCAGCCGCTCCGCTTCGGCATCAGCACATCGAGCAGGACGAGATCGGGCAGGCGCGCTTGCGCGACTGTCAACGCCTCTTCGCCGTCACGAGCGATGAGAATTTCGCAGTCGAGCGGACGAAGAAACGTCCGCATCAATGCCACGACGTTTTCATCGTCATCCGCGATCAATACGACAGGCCGCTCGGACATAAAACTTGCTGAGCGGATCATTGCGGAAAACACGCCAGCGGAAAAGCCTCTGTGCTAACGTTCGCGTCCCGCGGGGGTCGGGGATGATCAAGTTCGGAACTTCGGGCTGGCGCGGCATCATCGGAGAAGACTTCACTTTCGAGAACGTCCGCGTCGCCACTCAGGGAGTCGCCAACTACCTCAAAAAGAGCGGTCAGAAAGGAAGCGGCGTGGTCGTCGCCTACGACACGCGGTTCCTTTCCGAGAAGTTTGCATCCGAAGCGTCCAAGATTCTGGCGTTCAATGGGATTCAGGCCTTTTTGTGCACGCGTGACGTGCCCACGCCATGCGTTTCCTATGAGACGGTGCGGCGGCGCGCCATGGGCGCGATCAACTTCACCGCGTCGCACAATCCTCCCGAGTACAACGGCCTGAAATTCTCGACTGCGAATGGCGCGCCGGCGCTGCCCGAGATCACGAAACAGATCGAGAGCGAGATCCACGCGGTGCAACAGAAGAACGAGCGCCTCGATGTCTACGAGAAGCGCGAGCTGATCGAAGAGATCGATCCGAAAGACCGGTACCTCAATGAGCTGCGGCAGAAGGTCGACGTGGAGACCATCCGCAAGAGCGGACTGCGCATCGCCATCGACTCGCTCTACGGCACATCGCGCGACTATCTCGATTACTTCCTCCTCGAAGCGGGCCTCGAGGTCAAGATCATCCACAACTATCGCGACCCCTACTTCGGCGGCTTCTCCCCCGAATGCAACGAGAAAAACCTCGCCGAGCTGCGCAAGATCGTCGTCAACGAGAAATTCGACCTCGGACTCGCCACCGACGGCGATGCCGATCGCTTCGGCATCATCGACGATCGTAACCGCTTCCTCTCGCCGAATGTGATCCTGGCTCTGCTGGCGGTGTATCTGAAGCGCTATCGCAACATTCCCGGCGGCCTGGCCCGCTCCGTCGCGACGACACATCTCATCGATGCCATCGCCCGAAAGCTCGGTGTGCAGTGCTACGAGACGCCGGTCGGATTCAAGTACATCGGTGAGCTGATCCTCGCCGACAAGATCGCCATGGGCGGTGAAGAGAGTGCCGGCATGTCGATCTATCGGCATCTTCCGGAGAAGGACGGCATCCTGGCCTGTCTGCTCGTCGCGGAGATGGTCGCGCGCACGGGCAAGAAGCTCAATCAGCTCATCGAAGAAATGTACGCGGAGTTCGGTTACTACTACAGCAAGCGCTCGGACATGAAGCTGACACCGCAACTCAAAGAGACGCTGGCTTCGAAGCTGGCCAATCCGCCGAAGCAGCTCGACGGTTTCGAAGTGAAAGAGGTCAACAAGACCGATGGCGTGAAGCTGATCTTCGATGAGCAGACGTGGTTGCTGTTCCGTCTGTCAGGCACCGAGCCCGTCGCCCGCGTCTACGCCGAGGCGTGCTCGCCGAAGGAACTGAAGAAGATTCTCGATGCGGGGAAGAAGTTTGTCGCGTGAAATACCCGCTCAAGCACGTCCTCGTCTGCATCGGTGACCGCTGCAATAACCCCGATCGCGGCACCGAGCGCGGCGAATGTATTCAGGCGGAGCTGAAAGCGCTCAACAAACAGCTCGGTCGCAAGCCGACAGTGCGCGTATGCAGGGTTTCATGTCTCGATCTCTGCGACTACGGTCCGAACATGATCATCGAGGGAACGGTGTACTCGCATCTCGATCGCGAGAAAGCGCGCGCTGCCTATGACGGCGAGATGGGAGATGGACCGCTGCGGCCGGATCTGGAGCTGCGCGAAGAGGAGCTCAGACCGGTACCGTCATCCCTTCCATCTCCAACGCCGTCGCCGCGGCGTTGATCGTCGCCGCGATGCGGACGGCATCGTGCACGTGCTCGTCGGACAGGCCGGCTTCGATGACCGTCTTCTCGTGCGAGCGAACGCACATCTCGCAGCCGTTGATCGCGCTGACCGCGAGGCAGAACTGCTCGAAGTCGACTTTGTTCGTGACCGGCTTGGCGATGCGATTCATCCGCAAGCGCGCCGGCTTCGCGTTGTACGCGGGCATGAAGTGACGGAAAACGGTAATAGACATTGTTCATCGCCATCAGGGCCGCGGCGGCCGCGGCATCATCGATGACCGCAGCGTCGACTTCCGCGTCGGCGAGCACCGCGTCGCGCAGCTCGGGATTGCGCGCGGCCGAGAGCGAGCTCTGTTCCATCACCGATGGTTACGCCGCTCCCAGTGTTTCCTGGCCCGGGCGCCAGTTGCAGGGGCAGAGCTCGTCGCTCTGCAGTGCATCGAGTACGCGGACCGCTTCGTCGACGTTGCGTCCGACCGAGAGATCGGTCGCGCTGACGTAACGGATGATGCTGTCCGGATCGACGAACGGTCAACATGAAACGGACGTCCTCCTCATGAATTAGCGCTTCCGTGTCCCGCGCATCACGACCTGATAGTCTCGGATGCGATAGCCGCGGAGCGATTCGATGTTGCAGACTTGAACTTTGTCCCACGGCACGTCGTGGATCGTGCCGTCGCTCTCATATGGGTCTCCAGCTTCGGGTCGAAGACGATGCGTTCGGGATCGAGGTGCACTTCACGCAGCAGGCCCTTCTCCACGAAGAGGTGCAACGTGTTGTAGACCGTGGCCCGGGAGATGGCCGGAAAGGACTCCGCGACCGTGTGCCACACGCGATCGGCCGAGGGATGATCGGCGGTCTTCAGGACGTAGTCGGCGACGGCGAGGCGGTGCGCAGAGGGACGGATCCCGTGCCATGCGAGAACCTGTCGAAGATCGTCTAAAACGCGAGGATGTCAAGAGCGCTAGGTCGGCGCCAGCGGCAGCGTCACCGTGAACGTCGCTCCCCGCCCCGGCCCGTCGCTGGCGGCAGTGATCTCGCCGTGATGCAGCTCGACGATGTGTCGCGCGATCGCCAGGCCGAGTCCGAGGCCGCTGCGTTTCGCGGCGCTTTCCGATTGCCGCAGCCGCTCGAATACATGCGGCAGAAACGACGGGTCGATCCCCTCCCCCTGATCCTGCACGCTGATCTTCAGCTCGTGATCGACGCGCTCCAGGCGCAGGTCCACTTCTTTCCCCGGCGGCGAGAACTTGATCGCGTTCGACAGAATATTGCCGATCACCTGCTGCATGCGCGACGGATCCGCCTGCACGACCGTGTCGCGGCCGTTGAGCTCCGCTCTCAGCTTCACCTCGCGCTCCTGCGCCACCGGTCGCGCGGTTGTGAGCGCGGCCTCCACGATGTCGGAAATGCGCGTCGGTTTCAGATCGACCTGGAACTTGCCGAGCACGATGCGCGAGACGTCGAGCATGTCGTCGATCAGACGCGCCTGCAAACGCGCGCTCGTCTCGATCGTCTGCAACGCCTCTTCGAGCTCCTCGGCCGAATACTCGCCGGTGCGGAGGAACTGCACCCACCCGAGGATCGACGTCATCGGAGTGCGCAACTCGTGAGAGAGCGTGGCGAGGAAATTATCCTTCGCCCGATTCTGCGCTTCCGCCTCGCGGTAACGTCGCTCCGCCTCCGCGGCCAGCCCGGCGGCGCGCTTCTCGGTGATGTCGCGGAACGTGATGACCGAGCCGCGCCGCGATCCGTCGTCTTCGACGATGCGCGAGATCGAAAATTCGACCGGGAAGCTCCGTCCGTCCGCCCGGAAGAACGTCTCCTCGATCGCCTGATGCGAATCGTTGTCGCGCAGGGAGCTGTACAACTCGCAGTCGGCGACGTTGCACGTGATCACGCCGGGAAAAATCGGATGGACGAGCGAATGAAGATCCTGTCCGATGGCATCCTGAGCGCGCCGGCCCATCATTCGTTCGGCTGCGGGGTTGACGAATGTGATCGCGCCCGACAGATCGAGGCCGACCAAACCGTCCGCGGCCGCGTCGAGGATGAGCTGGTTCTGCTTGATCAGGCGGGCGAGCTCGAGTGCCTGACGCTTGACCGCCTCGCGCCGGCGGAACAGCTCGACGAAGACATTGACCTTGGAGCGGAGGATCTCGGCATGAAACGGTTTGAAGATGTAGTCGACCGCGCCGAGCTCGTATCCGCGAAACACATTGGTCTCGCTGCGTGACAACGCGGTCAGAAAAATGATGGGAGTGTCTCGTGATTTTTCCCGCTCACGGATGAGCGTGGCCGTCTCGAACCCATCCATCTCCGGCATCTGCACGTCGAGAAGAATCACTGCGAAATCGGCTTCGAGAAGATGTCGCAACGCGGCCCTTCCCGAGTGGGCCTTGACGAGGTTCTGTCCGGTCTGGGCGAGGATCGACTCGAGCGCCAGCAGATTGTTGGGCTGGTCGTCGACCAGAAGGATGTTCACTCTCTCGTCGCTCGGATTCATGCGGTTCCAGAGTTGACGGCCACAGAACTGCGGCACAGCTCGACCAGAAATGGTCCTATGCGATCCAAAGGCAAGATTCGATCCACGCGAACCGCGTCGATCGTCGCTTGCGGCATCGCCGGAGCCTCTGCCGTTGCCGGATCCTGAACGATGACGAAGCCGCCTCGGCGTTTGATTCGTTGCGCTCCGCGTGCACCGTCCGCATTCGCGCCCGTGAGCACGACGCCGATGAGGCGATCGCGGTAGGCATCGGCAGCGGATTCGAAGAGCACGTCAATCGATGGACGCGAATAAGCGACCGCGGCGTCGACCGACAGATGAAACGCGCCGGACTCGACCAGAAGGTGATAGTCCGCGGGCGCGAGGTAGACGCAGCCCGGCTTGATCGGCTGTTTGTCTTCGACGTCGACGACGCACAGCTTCGTCGATCGTCGAAAATGTTCAGGGAGACCTTCGTTCGAATTCTTGTGACGATGCTGCGCGATGGCGATCGGAACACAGAAGTCGTTCGTCAGCGAGGTGAAGATCGTGCCCAGGGCGTTCATGCCGCCGAGAGAACATCCGATCACGATCAACTCAAACTGCCGCATGACCGCGCTCCCTGTAGTTAGTAGTTGGTAGTCGGTTCGATGTGCAAGGTCGCCAGAGGCGCTGCTGCACATTTGACCAACTGCCGACTACCAACCACTGCTTCACCTTATCCTCCGGTAGATCTTCTCTTCCGCATCGACCTCTTCGTAGTTGTCGGCGACGGCCGTGAAACGGACGGATTCCTTTCTCCCCAGGCCGAGGGTTCCGAACATCTCCATAGAGTCGAGGAAGAGCTGCTGCACGCGGTCCTGCAGGACGTTGTTGAAGTAGATCAGCACGTTCCTGCACAAGATGACATTGAAGTGATTGAACGAGGCGTCGGTGACCAGGTTGTGCTGCGCGAACACCACGTTCTCGCGCAACGAGGGCCGGAAAATGCAGTGGTCATATCGCGCCGTGTAATACTCCGAGAATGTGCCCGTGCCACCTGCGGCGATGTAGTTGGCGGTGTTCTCCTGCATCGTCGCGATCGGGAAGATTCCCGCCTTCGCTTTCTGCAGAACTGCTTCATTGATATCGGTCGCGTAGATGCGGCAGCGTTCGTAGAGGCCTTCCTCCTGAAGAAGGATGGCCATCGAGTAGACCTCTTCGCCCGTCGAACAGCCTGCGTGCCAGATGCGCACGAACGGGTACGTTCGCAGCACCGGCACGACCTTCTGACGGAACGCGAGATAGAAGGTCGGATCGCGAAACATCGCCGTGGTGTTGATCGAGAGATCGAGCAGCAGGCGCTCCATGCACGACGAATCGTGGAGGACCTTCTCGATGAGACCGGAGACGGTGCTCAATCCTTCAGCGTAGATCCGTTTCCAGATGCGACGCCGCAGCGAGGGAACCGAGTAATCGCGAAAGTCGAACCCATAATGGCGATAGACGCCTTCGGTCAACAGTTGAATCTCGATCAGCTCTAAATCGAGTTTCTCTTCATCGTCGTTGATCGACAAACGCTCGGGGGTTCCGTCAGGCATAAGAATGTGCTGGGTGCTGAGTGCTGGGTGCTGGGTGCTGGGTGCTGGGTGGGACTCAGCACTCAGCACACAGCACTCAGCACCCTTGGGTCAGCGATACAACCAGACGCGTAGGAGCGAGACGAGCTGCTGCGCGTCAATGGGCTTGGTGATGTAGTCGCTCGCGCCCGCCTCCATGCATTTCTCGCGATCGCCTTTCATCGCCTTCGCGGTCAGGGCGATCACCGGCAGGTTCTTGAATTCCTCCATCGAGCGGATGCGGCTCATGGCTTCGTAGCCGTCCATCTCCGGCATCATCACGTCCATCAGCACGACGTCGATATTGCCGGCGTGCTTTTTCAGCATCTCCAGGCCCTCGCTGCCGCTCTCCGCGTACAACACTTTCATCTTGTGGCGCTCGAGCAGGCTGGTGAGCGCGTAGATGTTGCGCATGTCGTCGTCGACGATCAGCGCCGTGCGACCGGCCAGCACCGGATCCGATTCGTGAAGCTGCTCGAGCATCTGCCGCTTGTGCTCGGGCAGGTTGGCCTCCACGCGATGGAGGAAGAGCGCCGTCTCGTCGAGCAGGCGATCGGGGGAACTGACGTCCTTCACGATGATCGCTTCGGCGATGCGCTTCAGTTCCGTTTCCTCGCGCCGCGACAGCTCTCGTCCGGTGTAGACCACGATGGGGATGTCGTCGATGTGCAGCTCGCTCTTCATTCGATTGATGAATTCGAAGCCGCTCATGTCGGGCAGCCCGAGGTCGAGGACCATGCAGTCGAAGTGGCGCTGGCGCAGGATGCGGAGCGCTTCTTCGCCGCTGGCGGCGGTGGTGACTTCGACGTCGCCTTCGCCGCCGATCAATTCGGAGATCGCGTTGCGCTGCGTGTCATCGTCTTCGACGATCAACAGCGTCTTGTTGGGCCGCTCCACGAAACCGCGAATCTTCGCGAACGCCTCATCCAGGCCCTCTTTCGTCACCGGCTTCTGCACCGTGGCAAACGCGCCGAGGCGAAGACCACGCGCGGTCTCTTCACCACCGGTGATGATGTGCACCGGGATGTGGCGCGTAGCGCGCTCGTGCTTCAGGCGATCGAGCACGGTCCACCCTTCCATGTCCGGCAAAGCGATGTCGAGCGTGATCGCATCGGGACGATAGCGCTTCGCGAGATTGATCGCCGTCTCGCCGCGCGTCGCCACGATTCCCTTGAATCCTTTGTCGCGCGCCATGTTGAGAAGAATGCGCGCGAAGTCGATGTCATCTTCGACGATCAGGACGGTGCGGTCGCCCGTCTGAATCGAATCGCGATCATCGGGGATCTGCTCTTCGATGATGATGAGGGGCTGCTCGACTGTTGGAGACGTCGGAAGCGACTCCTCGTGGAGGGTCGCCGGCGCCACACTGGGACGGAGTGCACGCTCGAGACTGGAGACGGCAGCGCGTCGCGCTGCGACGTCGCCGATCGATTCGTCACCGCGATTCGGCGCGACGTAGCTCTGCGGCAGATACAGCGTGAAGGTCGAACCGGCATTCGGCGTGCTCTCCACCTTGATCTCACCGCCGAGGAGTCGCGCGATCTCGCGGCTGATCGAGAGGCCTAGACCCGTGCCGCCGTACTTGCGTGTCGTCGATTGATCGGCCTGCTGGAACGCCTCGAAGATGATCTTCTGCTTCTGCTCCGAAATGCCGATTCCGGTGTCCTCCACGCGCAATGCGATGACGCTGTTCACGCGATCGAGCACTTCGTGTCCGGGCGTCCAGCCGCTCTTGACCGGCTCGATACGCAGTGTCACGCCGCCTTTCTCAGTGAACTTGAATGCGTTGCCGAGAAGGTTCTTGAGAACCTGCTGCAGACGGGTTGGGTCGGTATGAATCGATGGCGGCAGATCGTGGGCGAGCGCCACGTCGAACGACAGACCCTTGTCGTTGGCCACCTGGCGGAACGTGCGCTCCATCAGATCGTTCAGCTCCCTGAAGCTGAAGTCGCTGAGGCTGACGCTCATCATCCCCGACTCGATCTTCGATAGATCGAGGATGTCGTTGATGAGGGTCAGCAGATCGACGCCCGACGAGTGAATCGTCTTCGCGAACTCGACCTGCTTCTCGCTGAGATTCGTGTCGGGGTTGTCGGCGAGCAGCTTGGCGAGGATGAGCAGCGAGTTGAGCGGCGTACGCAGCTCGTGCGACATGTTCGCCAGGAACTCGCTCTTGTATTTCGATGTCAGGGCGAGTTGCCGGGCCTTTTCTTCGAGCTGACGCTTGGCCTGTTCGACTTCGCGGTTCTTGCGCTCGACTTCTTCGTTCTGCGACTGCAGCAGCCGTGCTTTCTCCTCCAGTTCCTCGTTGGTCTGCTGCAGCTCTTCCTGCTGCGTCTTGAGCAATTCTTCGGACGCTTGCAGCGATTTGGCCTGTTGCTCGAGGCGCTTGTTGGTCTCGGTGAGCTCTTCCTGCTGCGCCTGCAACTCTTCCGCGAGCGACTGCGACTGCGACAGCAGCTCCTCGGTCCTCATGTTCGCCTGGATCGTGTTGAGCACGACACCGATCGACTCGGTGAGCTGGTCGAGCAGTGAGATGTAGGTCTCGGTGTAGCGCGTGAATGACGCGAGCTCCATCACCGCCATCACCTGACCCTCGAAGACGATCGGCAGCACGACGATGTTCAACGGCTTCGCTTCGCCGAGGCCGGAGTTGATCTGCACGTAGTCTTCGGGAGCGTCGGTGATGAGGATGCGCTGTTTCTCGAATGCCGCCTGACCGACGAGACCCTCGCCGACGCGGAACTCCTTGTTGAGATGCTTGCGCTCGCGGTAGGCGTATGTCGCGGCGAGTCTCAGCCGCGGCTCGACGCCTTCCTTGCCGTTATCCATGATGTAGAAGACGCCATGCGCCGCGCTGACCACCGGCGCGAGCTCGGACAGGATCAACTGCGATACGGCCTGCAGGTTCTTCTGTCCCTGCATCATCCGCGTGAACTTGGCCAGGTTGGTCTTCAGCCAGTCCTGCTCCGCATTCCGCGACGTCGTCTCGCGGAGGTTGCGGATCATCTCGTTGATATTGTCCTTCAGCGCGGCGACTTCGCCTTCCGCCTGAACGGTGATGCTTCGCGTGAGGTCGCCCTTGGTGACCGCCGTGGCCACATCCGCGATCGCGCGCACCTGCGCCGTGAGGTTCGCGGCGAGTTGATTGACGTTGTCCGTCAGATCGCGCCACGTGCCGGCAGCGCCGGGAACATTCGCCTGACCGCCGAGTTTTCCTTCCACGCCCACTTCGCGCGCCACGGTCGTGACCTGATCGGCAAATGTCGCCAGCGTGTCGATCATGTCGTTGATCGTGTCGCCGAGCTCCGCGACCTCGCCGCGCGCCTCGACTGTCAGCTTCTGCTTCAGGATGCCGCGCGCGACGGCAGTGACGACCTTGGCGATGCCGCGGACCTGATTCGTCAGATTCGACGCCATCATGTTCACGTTGTCGGTCAGGTCCTTCCACGTGCCGGCGACGCCTTTGACCTGGGCCTGGCCGCCCAGCTTCCCTTCCGTTCCGACTTCGCGCGCCACGCGCGTGACTTCGGCCGCAAACGAGTTGAGCTGATCGACCATCGTATTGATCGTGTCCTTCAGCTCGAGGATCTCCCCCTTCACATCGACCGTGATCTTCTTCGACAGGTCGCCGTTAGCGACCGCGGTCGTCACCTGGGCGATGTTGCGCACCTGATTGGTCAGGTTCGCCGCCATCGAGTTCACCGAGTCTGTCAAGTCTTTCCACGTGCCGGAGACACCCTTGACCTGCGCCTGCCCGCCGAGGCGTCCTTCGGTGCCGACTTCACGGGCCACGCGCGTGACTTCGCCGGCGAAGGTGTTGAGCTGATCGACCATCGTGTTGATCGTGTTCTTCAGCTCGAGGATCTCGCCGCGGACTTCGACCGTGATCTTGCGCGACAGATCGCCGAGGGCGACGGCGGTCGTCACCTCCGCGATGTTGCGCACCTGCGCGGTGAGGTTCGCGGCCATCGAGTTGACCGAGTCTGTCAAGTCTTTCCACGTGCCGGAGACACCGCGCACTTCCGCCTGCCCGCCCAGCCGTCCTTCAGTCCCGACTTCGCGCGCGACGCGCGTCACCTCGGCCGCGAACGAGTTGAGCTGATCGACCATCGTGTTGATGGTGTTCTTCAGCTCGAGGATCTCGCCCTTGACGTCGACGGTGATCTTCTTCGACAGATCGCCATTCGCGACGGCCGTGGTCACCTGCGCGATGTTGCGAACCTGGTTCGTCAGGTTCGAGGCCATCATGTTGACGTTGTCGGTGAGGTCCTTCCACGTGCCGGCCACACCGCGCACCTGTGCCTGACCGCCGAGCTTTCCTTCGACACCGACTTCGCGCGCCACACGCGTGACTTCCGACGCGAACGAGTTGAGCTGATCGACCATCGAGTTGATGGTGTTCTTCAGCTCGAGCACTTCTCCTTTGACGTCCACGGTGATCTTCTTCGACAGATCGCCGTTCGCGACGGCCGTCGTCACGTCCGCGATATTGCGCACCTGCGCGGTGAGATTTGCAGCCATGTAGTTGACCGAGTCCGTGAGGTCCTTCCACGTGCCGGAGACTCCCTTGACGTCGGCCTGCCCACCCAGTTTTCCTTCCGTGCCGACTTCGCGCGCGACGCGCGTCACCTCCGCCGCGAACGATCGGAGCTGATCCACCATCGTGTTGATCGTGTTCTTGAGCTCGAGAATCTCACCGCGCACTTCGACCGTGATCTTCTTCGACAGATCGCCAAGGGCGACGGCCGTCGTCACCTCGGCGATATTGCGCACTTGTCCGGTGAGGTTCGCGGCCATGTAGTTGACCGAATCGGTCAGATCCTTCCACGTGCCGGAAACACCCTTCACTTCGGCCTGACCGCCGAGTTGACCCTCGGTGCCGACTTCGCGAGCGACGCGCGTGACCTCCGACGCGAACGCACTGAGCTGATCGACCATCGTATTGATGGTGTTCTTCAGGTCGAGGATCTCGCCGCGCACATCGACCGTGATCTTCTTCGTCAGATCGCCCATCGCCACGGCGGTCGTTACCTCGGCGATGTTGCGCACCTGGCCCGTCAGGTTCGACGCCATCGAGTTGACCGAGTCCGTCAGGTCCCGCCACGTGCCGGCGACGCCCTTCACCTCGGCCTGACCTCCCAGCCGTCCTTCAGTGCCGACTTCGCGAGCGACGCGGGTGACCTCCGACGCGAACGCGCTGAGCTGATCGACCATCGTGTTGATCGTGTTCTTCAGCTCGAGGATCTCGCCGCGCACGTCGACGGTGATCTTCTTCGACAGATCGCCGAGTGCGACCGCGGTCGTGACGTCGGCGATGTTGCGAACCTGATTGGTGAGGTTCGTTGCCATCGAGTTCACCGACTCGGTGAGATCGCGCCACGTGCCGCTGACGCCCTGCACGTCGGCCTGACCACCGAGCCGTCCTTCGGTGCCGACTTCACGCGCCACGCGCGTGACTTCACCCGCGAACGTGTTGAGCTGATCGACCATCATGTTGATGGTGTTCTTCAGCTCGAGGATCTCGCCACGGACATCGACGGTAATCTTTCGCGACAGGTCGCCGAGCGCGACGGCCGTCGTCACCTCGGCGATGTTGCGCACCTGACTCGTCAGGTTCGACGCCATCGAGTTGACCGAGTCCGTCAGGTCCTTCCACGTTCCGGCCACGCCTTTGACGTCCGCCTGTCCGCCGAGTTTTCCTTCGCTGCCCACTTCGCGCGCCACGCGTGTGACCTCGGCGGCGAACGAGTTGAGCTGATCGACCATCGTGTTGAACGTGTTCTTCAATTCGAGGATCTCGCCGCGGACCTCGACGGTGATCTTCTTCGACAGGTCTCCCATCGCCACCGCTGTCGTGACCTCGGCGATGTTGCGCACTTGTCCCGTGAGGTTCGACGCCATGGCGTTGACCGAATCGGTGAGATCCTTCCAAGTTCCGGCGACACCGGGCACTTCGGCTTGTCCGCCGAGGCGTCCGTCGGTGCCGACTTCGCGGGCGACGCGGGTGACCTCCGATGCGAATGATCGGAGCTGATCCACCATCGTATTGATGGTGTTTTTCAATTCGAGGATCTCGCCCAACGCTTCAGCGGAGATCTTCTTCGACAGATCGCCGTTGGCGACCGCGGTCGTGACCTCGGCGATGTTGCGGACCTGCGAGGTCAAATTCGCGGCCATGTAGTTGACCGAATCCGTCAAGTCTTTCCACGTACCGGAGACCCCTTTGACATCCGCCTGTCCGCCGAGTTTTCCCTCTGTACCGACTTCGCGCGCCACGCGAGTGACTTCGGATGCGAACGACCGGAGCTGATCGACCATCGTGTTGATCGTGTCTTTGAGCTCGAGGATCTCGCCGCGCGCCTCGACGGTGATCTGCTTGGAGAGATCGCCGTTGGCGACAGCGGTGGTCACCGCAGCGATATTGCGAACCTGGTTCGTGAGGTTCGCGGCCATGTAGTTGACCGAGTCGGTGAGATCGCGCCACGTACCGCTGACCCCCTGCACGTCCGCCTGCCCGCCGAGTTTTCCTTCGCTGCCGACTTCGCGCGCCACGCGCGTGACTTCCGATGCGAACGACCGAAGCTGGTCGACCATCGTGTTGATCGTGTTCTTCAGCTCGAGGATCTCGCCGCGGACTTCCACCGTGATCTTCCGCGACAGATCACCCATGGCCACGGCCGTCGTCACCTCGGCGATGTTGCGCACCTGCCCGGTGAGGTTCGAGGCCATGGAATTGACTGAATCGGTGAGATCCTTCCACGTACCGGCCACGCCCTTCACGTCGGCTTGACCGCCGAGCTTTCCTTCCGTTCCTACTTCGCGCGCCACGCGCGTGACTTCCGATGCAAATGAGCTGAGCTGATCGACCATCGTGTTGACGGTCTTCGCCGTGCGCAGGAACTCGCCCTTCAGCGGACGGCCGTCGAATTCAGTGGCCATCGAGCGCGTGAGGTCGCCCTTGGCGACCGCGCCGATGACCCGCGCGATTTCGTTGGTCGGTTGTACGAGATCGACGATGAGAGAGTTGACCGCTTCCGCTGTCTCCGCCCAGGTGCCGTTTACGGCGGGCTGCGTCATCCGCGAGTTGAGTTTCCCTTCTTTGCCGACGACATTCGAAATGCGCGCGATGTCAGCGCACATCCGCTCGTTCTGTTCGAGGACGTCGTTCAAAGTGTCCGCGATCTTGCCCTGCGTGCCGGTGAATTCGACCGGCATGCGGACCTTGAAATCGCCCTTCTTCATCGCCGTGAGCGTTCGCAGGAGAAGTCTTTCGAAATCCCGCGACGCGAGCTCAGACGCTTTGTCGATGCCGATCCCCGTGGTCATCGCGCGCTCTCCCCTCAGAAGTTGTCATTGGTTCGATGCAGAAGCCTGAGCAAGCTGTGTGAACACACGCTTTAGGCAGGTCTTCCGGCGCTCAAAATGCAGTTTCTACGCCATGGATGAGAGCGGCTTTTTCGAGCTATCGGGTACCGGCGACCTGTTCGGGAATGATGCTGTCGGGATACTCGAAGCGCCGAATCACGTCGGGCGGGAACGCCGATCGGCGCGCAAACACCATGGCCAGATCATCGTACGCAATGAGCGCCCACTCGCGTCGCGGGTACCAGACGAGCGATGCCGGCAGCCGCTGAGACCGGCGGCTGCGGGGATCGATGACGTTGATCGGCGGGCTGTACTCGTCGACTGCGATCGCGACATGGTATTTGCGAAATAGATCCGCCCGCGCTCTGCTGTCGCGATGTGCCGCTTCATCCTCGGCGATGTACTGGCGAAAGAGCTCGTTCCGCCCGTCTGTCGTCACACGCCTCTGGCCGTAGAAGTTCCAGATCAGGAAGCCGCCGAACTGATCGGCCGTGTAGATGGTTCCCGGCAAGCCGGAAGCTTTCAATCGGAGAACCGCGCGAACGGGAAAATGCACACTGACGCCGGCATGCGGAAGCGAGAACAGAGGCAGCGCAACGATCGCTGCCGTGGTCACGCCCATGACCGTGGGGGAAAGGCGCCCTCGCCGGTTCCAAGGCACGAGCAGCGGCAATGCCGGAAAGAAGAGCGTCTGATTTCGGACGTGCGCGGCGGCGAGGACGAAGAGCACCGCGAAGATCGCCGCGCGCCACGCCCAGGGCCGCTTGTCCTTCACGAGCGCAAAGGCGAGCACTCCGCCTATGAACGCCAGATACAGAAAGGGGAATAGCTGCGGAGGGGAGGGCAGCCACTCCGTATTCACGAATCCACCTTCGCGCTGCATGGACATCAATTCGAGGGGCGCGGTGATCCCTCGCACTCCGTACGGATTGACGAGAAGCGCGGCAGCGCTCGCCGCGGCGAGGATCCATCGACGGCGGTCCAGATAGATCGTCGCGGCCGCGATGATCGGCGCGAGCAATGCCGATGGATGAACATTGATCCAGAGAATCGTGAGCAGCGTGTAATAGAGCGCAGAGGTCGCGATCGTCCGGCCCGGCCGCTCTTCGAGGATGGCGATGGCCAGTACGACGAAGAGCGCGGCGACGGTGGAAGGGCGCACCACCATCCGTACGGCGATGCAGGCGAACGCGATGGCAGTGAGGAGCGCCGCAACGCTGACGTCCTTCTCACGCAGCGCAAAAACGAAAGCGATCGTGAAGATCAGCCCCACGAACGCGGCGTGAGCCCACGGAATGGCCGCCAGGCCACCGATCGCCCAGACACAATACAGCGCGACTTCATACAGCCACTCACCGTTGATCCAGGGGATGTGCGCACTGGCCACGGCGAATGGGTCATACAGAGGAACCGCATGGTGTTCGGCGATCCAACGACCCGTCGCCAGATGCCAGAAGGCATCCGGACTGCGGATGGGAGTGCGCGACGCGATCGCGATCGCAAGGAACAAAGCCGCCGCGACGACTCGACGCATCTCGGGACTAGGATAAGGTCAGGTGGGGTCAGGCCTTTGGTTTTCAGTTTTTTCTACTGCGTGAAGAAAAAACGAAGCGAAACATTCCAACTACATTCGGTCGCGGCACGCTAGGGCCGCTCAGATCCTGTTTTCTCTACGAGCGGAAGAAAAAAGTGAAAACCAAAGGCCTGACCCCGGACGACGACGATAAAAAGATCATGACCTTCTCATGAATGATGGGACTTACCGAGCCCTAGAATCTGTCCGATAGTTTATGAACCACCAACGCCCATCCGAGCTGCGCTCTCTGGTCCGCCTCATCGAATGGCGCGCCGAGCACGTCCCCGACCGGGTCGCGCTCTCGGCATGGGCGGGCGGCGGATGGCGCGAGCTCACGTACCAGGCGCTCTGGCGGAACGTCGAGTCGCTCGGCTCGAGTCTCATCGCGCACGGCGTTGCGAGAGGCGACCGCGTCGTCCTTCGCTCCGAGTCGCGGCCGGAGTGGGGCGTCGCGTTTTTCGCCATCCTCTACGCCGGCGCGATCGCGGTTCCGGTCGATCCGCGCATCGACGAGGGCGAGCTGCAGCGCATCGTTGAGCATTGCGGCGCGCGGCTCATCCTCACATCGACGACGACGATGGCACCGGCATCGATTAGCGAGCCGCGCGATCGGCCCGACGACGTCGCGGTCATCGCCTACACCTCCGGAACGATGGGGAATCCGAAAGGCGTGATGATCACGACCGCGAGTCTTCTCTACGAAATACGTTCGTTATCGGCGGTCCACGATCTCAAAGAAGATGACGTGTTCCTCTCGATCCTGCCGCTCAACCATCTGCTCGAGTTGACGTGCGGACTTCTCTCAGTGCTCTACGCCGGCGGCGAGGTTCTCTACGCCGGCACGCTGCTGCCCGCCGATCTCGCGGAGAAAATGCAGACGCGCGGCGTGACGAGCATGATCGCCGTGCCCGCTCTCTACCGCACGCTGAAGAAGACCGTCGAATCG
>DASXRT010000065.1:0-8385 GCA_036506455.1 Thermoanaerobaculia bacterium | reverse complement strand
ACGGTCGATCCGAACAGGCTGGCCGCATACGGCCTCTCGATCATGCAGGTGACCGATGCGATCCGGCGATCGAACAACGAAGTCGGCGGGCGGCTGATCGAGTGGAGCGGCGCCGAGTACATGGTCCGCGCGCACGGATATGTGAAGAGCGTGCGCGATCTCGAGCAGATCGTGGTGAAGGCGCAGGGCGGCACGCCCGTGCGGCTCGGCGACGTCAGCACCATTCAACTCGGACCGGAGTTGCGCCGAGGGATCACGGAGCTCGATGCCAAGGGAGAGGTGGCGGCTGGGGTCGTCGTCATGCGCCAGGATGAGAACGCGCTCGAGACGATCAACCGCGTCAAGGCGCGTTTGCAGGAGATTCAGCCGTCGCTGCCCTCAGGCGTCAGGATCGTGGAGACCTATGACCGCTCGGAGTTGATTGAGGAATCGATTCGCACGCTCAAGCACGAGCTCATCGTCGAGATGATCATCGTCTCGCTCATCATCCTCATCTTCCTCTGGCATCTCCCGAGCGCGACCATCCCGATCGTCACCATTCCGGCGGCGGTGATCATGGCGTTCATCCCGATGAAGATCTTCGGGATCAACTCCAACATCATGTCCCTGGGCGGAATCGCGGTCGCGATCGGGGCGCTCGTCGATGCGTCGATCGTCGTCGTCGAGAACGCGCACAAAAAACTCGAGGCGTGGGAGGCCGGCGGGAAGCATGGCGACTACCGCGAAGTCCTGATCGGCGCGATTCAGGAAGTGGGAAGGCCGAGCTTCTTCTCACTGCTCGTCATCGCTCTCTCGTTCCTGCCAATCTTCGCTTTGGAGGCGCAGGAGGGAAAGCTCTTCAAGCCGCTGGCCTTCACGAAGAACTTCTCGATGGGGATCGCTGCCGTGCTGGCGGTGACGCTTGCGCCGGCGTTGATGCTGCTGGTCATTCGAGTTCGCAAGTTCTCGTTCCGCCCGGTCTGGTTGCGCAACGCGGTCAACACAGTCGCCGTCGGCACGATCCATTCGGAAGAGAAGCATCCGATCTCACGAATTCTGTTTCGTATCTACGGTCCCACTGCACACTGGGTCCTTCGCCACACGAAGCTCGTCATCGCCCTCGCCATCATCATCGTTCTGGTCACGATTCCGATGTACTTCCGCCTCGGCCACGAATTCATGCCGCCGCTCAATGAAGGCGTGATTCTCTACATGCCGACGACGCTTCCCGGAATCTCCGTGACTGAAGCGAGCAACCTCCTGCAACGCCAGGACGTGCTGCTCAAGCAGATTCCGGAAGTGGAGCGCGTGTTCGGGAAAGCGGGGCGCGCCGATACCTCGACCGACCCCGCGCCGCTCTCGATGATGGAGACGACCGTCGTTCTCAAGCCGGAGTCAGAGTGGCGGCCGAAGAAGACCTGGTACTCGCGCTGGATGCCCGATTTTCTGAAGCCGATCGTGCGCCCGCTCTGGCCCGATCGGATGTCGTGGGAAGACCTCGTCAACGAAATGGATCAGCGGCTGCAGTTCCCCGGCCAGACGAACGCCTGGACGATGCCGATCCGCAATCGCATCGACATGCTCACCACCGGCATTCGCACGCCGGTCGGCATCAAAATCTTCGGCCCCGATTTGAAGACGATCGAGAACGTCGGGAAAGAGATCGAGCCGATCATCCAGAAGGTCCCGGGCACGCGCAGCGTGTTCGGCGAGCGCGTCAGCGGAGGCTACTTTGTCGACTTCGATCTGAATCGCGAAGCGATCGCGCGCTACGGCCTGACGGTCGGCGACGTTCAGGACGTGATCATGTCCGCCATCGGCGGCGAGAATGTCTCTACGTCGATCGAAGGACGCGAGCGCTATCCGATCAACGTCCGCTATCCGCGCGAGCTGCGCGACGACATCGAAAAGCTCGCGCGCGTGCTCGTGACCACGCCGTCCGGCGCCAACATTCCGATCGGCCAGGTCGCATCGATTCGATTGACTGAAGGACCGGCGATGATCCGCGATGAGAACGGGAAACTTTCGGGATACGTCTACATCGACGTCGACACGACCCAACGCGACCTCGGCGGCTATGTGGCGGATGCCAAGAGGGCCATCGAGACGAATCTGAAGCTCCCCGCCGGCTACACGCTGCAATGGAGCGGTCAGTACGAGGCCATGGAGCGCGTGAAACAGCGCATGATGATCGTCGTTCCGATCACGCTGTTCATCGTCTTTTTTCTCATCTTCATGAACACGCAGTCGCTGCCGAAGACGGCTCTGGTCCTGCTGGCCGTCCCCTTCTCCGCTGTCGGCGCCATCTGGCTCCTCCTCGCCCTCGACTACAACATGTCGATCAGCGTGTGGGTCGGTCTGATCGCGCTGCTCGGGCTCGACGCGGAGACCGGCATCTTCATGCTGCTCTATCTCGACCTCGCGTATGACGAGATGAAAAGACGGAATCAGATGCGCAGTGCGGACGATCTGCGCGAGGCGATCTATCACGGCGCCGTCAAGCGCGTTCGGCCGAAGGTGATGACGGTCGCCGTCGCATTCTTTGGTCTGGTTCCCATCATGTGGTCGACAGGTACGGGCGCGGACGTGATGAAACGCGTCGCGGCACCGATGATCGGCGGTCTCTTCACCTCGTTTCTGATGGAGCTGCTCGTCTATCCGGCCATCTACTACCTCTGGAAATGGCACTCGGAGGTGAAGAAGACTCAGCCGCCGCCGCAACCAGTGGAGTTTTCCGAACGCGAGTTGATGCCAGTGGGCATAAAGTGAATGGAGGAGCTGATGAAAACCGGAGTTCTTGTTCTCGCACTACTGGCTCTCGGCGCTTGTAGAAAGACCGAACCGCCGACACCCCGGAACCTCAGCCGGTTCGACCGGACGGCCGCGTCGGCACAGAAGACCTACACGATGAATGGGAAGCTCGTCTCACGCGACGCGGCGAAGAAGGCAGTGACCATCGACAATGAGGAAGTTCCCGGAGGTGTCATGCCTCCCATGACGATGGCCTATGACTACCGCGGCGACGTCAGCGCGTTACCGGCGGACGGTTCGAAGATCACCTCCACGCTTCATGAGGAGAACGGCAAGTACTGGGTCACGGATGTGAAGCCCAGGCAGTAGGAGGCGATATGCAAGGGATGATGCAAGGCATGATGGGTGGAATGTGGATCTGGATGATCGTCGGCGTTCTGCTGGTCGTCGTCCTGATCATCGTCATCATCAAGCTGCTGAAGAAATGAGGGATGATCCTTCATCCTTTCATGACTTCGCAGGCAACGATCTCCGCGGTCGTCATCGGCGGTGCATATCTGTCGATGTTCGTCGCCGAGACTTTTCGACCGTTGCGCAAGAACGTCGAGCCAAAGATGCGCCGAGTCGTGCGCAATTTCACGACCGGCGGCGTGTCGCTGGCGATTCTCACGCTGCTCCAGGCTCCTCTCCTCGTGCCTGTCGCGAAATGGACGAGCGATCATCGATTCGGTCTGCTGCATCTCGCCGCGTTTGCGGAGCCGGTCCGCCTTGTTCTGGCGATCATCCTGATGGATTACACGCTATGGTGGTGGCACCGCGCCAATCACCAAGTCCCGTTCCTCTGGCGCTTTCATCTTCCGCATCACATCGATCTCGACCTCGATGCCTCGACAGCGCTGCGGTTTCACTTCGGTGAGCTATCACTATCGATTCTTTACCGCGCGGCGCAGATCGTCGTCATCGGCGTCAGCATCTATGAAGTGTGGGTGTGGCAGACGATTCTCTTCGGTTCGATTCTTTTTCATCATTCGAATACTCGGCTTCCGATTGCCGCCGAGCGGTGGCTGGTTCGCTTCATCGTGACGCCGCGCATGCACGGCATTCATCATTCTGATCGCGAAAACGAGACCAACACCAACTGGGCGAGCCTCTTCTCATGCTGGGACTACCTCCACCGAACCATCCTGCTGAATGTACCGCAGGAGGCGGTGACGATCGGCGTTCCGGCCTACCCGCGCCCGGACGATGTCACGATCGGGAAGGTGCTCCTGCTGTCGTTCATGTCGCAGCGAGATGATTGGCGCGACTCAGCGCCACGTCCGCATGATCTCGCCACGCGGACAACCCTCATGCCTTGATCGGAACTTTCTTCCAGAAGCCGTTCTTTTCTTCCCAGTTATAGCGCGGCTTGCCGTCGATCTTGTGCACCGTGGCGTCGCTCATCACAAGCTTGCCGCCTTTGTCTTTCATGAAGAAGTCGACATCGACGGTGTGTCCGTCTGTCGATTTGAAATCGGTGCAGGCGAAGTACGTCTTCTCATCGAGACGCGACAGCCGCTCGCGATGAACGTGGTCGAGCTTGAGGAGCCAGGTCTTTTTCGCCGTCTTGTCGCCGAGGCGGTAATAGCCGCCCCCTGCTTTCTCTTTCGCGACGACGGCCGATTTGATTGCCGACTCCAGATCGTCGATCGAGTACGCCTTCGTTGCAGCCTTTTTCCCTTCGGGGTGTTCGGGATGTTCCTGCGCCAGCAGAGCCGCGGAAACGAGAGCGACCGCCAGACCAACTCGAGAAATCAGGCGCATGTCTTCCTCCTCAAGAGGTGAGGATATCAGCCTTGGAGTGCGGCGGCTTGCCGCCGCCTTCGAGATCAGCCGCACCAGACCGCAGTCGCGGCGTCGGGATGTTCGAGCAGGTAACCATCCTCGTCGGAATCGTAACTGATCACCGCGCCATCCAGACGCGAGGCCGCCATGTCATCGAGCGTGATCTGTATCCCATCGAGAGCAACGACTCGATCGCCGTCGTTTGGCGCATCGGCGTAGCTGAGCCGATACCCGCTCCCGCCGCAACCGGTCGTGAACGCGATCCGCAGCATGCGCCCGTCGAGATCGGTCGAGAGATGTTGTGCCGCTTCCGGAGAGAGGGAAATGTTCATTCTTTACCGGGACCGTGAACGATCCGCCATCGGGCGTCTTCTCGGCGGAACCAGTCGCTGTCGATCTTCAACAGCTCCAGCTCGCGTTCCAGTTCTACGACGTGCGCGCGTTTCACGGCCACGAGATAGATGAGCAGGTTCCGGTCCACCGGCGAGGCTACGCGGCTGAACTCGCCGAGCTTCTTCTCCATCGTCCGCTCGCGAGCGATGAGGAATTCCGTGGTCTCGCGATAGGACATGCTGCCTTCGAGGATGTCCTGGAAGAGAAGGTCGGCGCCGAGGGTGACGCGCACGCGGGCGTTGGATCCGGCGGCGATCTTCATCTCGATGAGATCGCGGTTCTCGCGCTCATCGACGGCGAACTGCGTGAACATCGTCGCCGTCATCGGGTTCGGCAGATTCTCAGCGAGCTTCTCGAACGTCTTGTACGCTTCGATCGTGTACTGGAACATGATGCCCAGTTGCTGCTCGGTAAGAGTGTTCGTCGTGGGCGCGACTGTCATTGTCTAAACCTCTCTTCTAATCAATCTTCGCCACCTTCACGATCACATCGCCGATCAACTTCGCCTGACACGACAACCGGTAGGGCGGTTCGAGCTCCTTGTACGTCTCATCGGGCGTGGGCGGAGTCAGGTTGTTCCATCCTTCCACGACCTCGATTCGGCACGTGCCGCAGGCACCGTCGCCACCACATACGTGGCTGACGATCACATTCATGTCGAGCGCACACGTCAGAACAGTCTTTCCCGCGGGAAACTCTGCCGATTTGCCTTCGTCAGCGAACGTGACCCGCGGCATCGGGCGTGGATTCTATGTGTTCGACGGCGCGATGCGCCATATAAGAGCTCCGCACCAGCGGAGCGGACTCGACGTGACGGAAGCCGAGATCTGTCGCGCGCCGGCCGAGCTCCACGAACTCTTCCGGCGTGTAGTAACGGCGGACCGGGTGGTGGTTGCCGGTGGGCGCGAGGTACTGGCCCATCGTGAAGATCTCGACGCCACATTCGTGGAGATCGCGAGCGACCTGCAGGATCTCGTCCTCGGTCTCCCCGAGTCCCAGCATGATGCTCGATTTCGTGAGCATCCCCGCTTCATGTGCCCAGCGCAGCACATCGAGTGAGCGGCGGTACTTCGCCACCGGTCGCACCTGCGCATAGAGCCGCGGCACAGTCTCGACATTGTGCGCGAGGACCACGGGATTCGATTCGATGACCACGCGCAGGGCATCGCGATTACCTTCGAGATCGGAGATCAGCACCTCTACATTCGCGTGCGTTCGCTCGCGTACCGCTTGAACGGTCCGGGCAATCTGTTCGGCGCCGCCGTCCGACATGTCGTCGCGATTCACCATCGTGATGACCGCATGACGCACACCCATTCGTGCCACCGCCTCCGCGACGCGGCGCGGCTCATCGGGATCGGCCGCGAGCGGTTTGCCCTTCGTCACCGCGCAGAACGTGCAGCGCCGCGTGCAGACTTCGCCGAGGATCATGAAGGTCGCGGTGCCGGCGCTCCAGCACTCGAAGATGTTCGGGCAGCGCGCTTCCTGGCAGACGGTGTTCAGGGCCAGATCGTTCATCAGCTTCGAGACCGGAAGCTGACTGAGATCGCCCGGCACGCGGATGCGTAACCACTCGGGGCGATGGCCGGCGCGGCGATTGAGTGGCGTGTTCATGCTCGTAGTCTTATCCGCTTATGTGAGGGTCGTTTCGACGATCTCGAGTGCTTCGCGATCGTCGGTCCAGTGGATCCTTTCATACGCCTCGCCAAAGGTGAACCATCCGTACTCATCGTGCTCGTCGGCGTCCAGGTGGATCGGCAGATGTGAGTCGAACGCAGCGGCGAAACTGATCTCGCTGGCGATGATCGGAGCGGGAAAACGCGAAGCGAGGTACTGCGACTCGATCATGAATGACTGCGTGATGCCGAGCGACACCGGCTCGCCGGCGTGGCCGGTCTCCTCGACGATCTCGCGGCGCGCGGTGTCAGCGGGCTTCTCATCATTTTCGATCGAGCCGGTGATCGGCTGCCAGTAGTCACCGCGCTCGCGACGCCGGTGAAGCAGCAGCACGCGATCGTCATCGTGCACGACGACCTTCACGAGCCGTATGCTCTCGCCGCGCGGCACGAGATCGCGCTCGAACACCTCGGCGAACTTCGTGGCCAGCACCTGCCGCACTTCGTCGAGATCGACGGGACGCCCGATCTCACGTGCGATCGACGTCACACCCGTGCCGCGCAGTCCGCAGGGCGTGATCAACCGGAAGTGATCGAGGTTCGTGTTGACGTTGAGCGCCCAGCCGTGCGAGGTCACCCATCGCGCGATGCGCACGCCGATCGCGGCGACCTTGTTCGGGCCGGCCCAGATGCCGCGTTTCCCGTCCGCACGCTGCGCGACGATGCCGTACTCCGCGACCGTGCGGATGAGCACCTCTTCGAGTTTCGTCACGTACTTGCGGACGTCGCGGTTGCCCTCGCCGAGGTGGAGGATCGGATAGCCGACGATCTGGCCGGGGCCGTGGTAGGTGATGTCGCCGCCGCGCGTGGTCTCGAAGAAGCGAACGCGCTCGCGGCGCAGCACATCAGGCGAAGCGAGCAGATTCGAAGTGTCGCCGCCGCGGCCGAGCGTAATCACGGGAGGATGTTCGAGCAGCAGGAGCTGGTCGTCGATCTCATCGCGCTGGCGCATCTCGGCCAGCTTCTGCTGAAGCTTCATGCCGTTCTCGTAGGTAACGAGATGGAGCTGATGGAGATCGCAACGCCGCATCGGCAATCGCTATAGCGCACGTTACGAGCGGCGCATTCCCTTGAGCCGTTTCCGCAGCAGGGCCCGGAAGTCGGTCGCGTCGCGGATGACCGAAGGATCGGTGGCCGTCTCCAGGAGGCGATCAAGGATCTCGAGCGCTTTGCGCGTATCGCCGCGGTTGGCCGCCTCGATCGCCTGGTTATACGTCATGATCTGGCGGTTCGCTTCGCCGGTGTCGCGCACGCGCATGAGCTGGCGCTGCAGATCCATCTTGGCGGCGGGGTCGGTCGTGACGTCGATCAAATGCTGCAGAATGGCGATCGCGTCATCGAAGCGGCTTTCCGCGAGGAGTCTGTTCGTCAGCGCGAGCTGCTCGCGCACGTACACGGCGCGCGATGCGAAGATGGTCTGCGGCGTTCTCGCGCGCAATGAAATCTCGTTGAAAAGACGATCGGCAGCCTCACTTTCGCCGCCGCGGACGAGCAGAGCGTACAGACTGAGCGCCACATCGTAACGAGCCGGACGTGCTTCACGCGCGTGCTGCAGCGCCTCGATTCCCGGCGTCACGTCGCGCTCGACGAGATAGCTCGTGCCGATGACCGCATTGGCCCGTGAAACATCTGCGCCAAGTGTCACTGCTTCCGACGCCAATTGGCGGGCCCTCCTGAATTGCGCCGTCGCGTTCGCATCGATCTCGACAGTGCCGCTGAATGGACCGAGAGCGTTGCCGAGGAGTGACTCGGCGAAGAGAAG
>DASXRT010000064.1:0-14232 GCA_036506455.1 Thermoanaerobaculia bacterium | reverse complement strand
AGCACGCTGATGTCGACGAGGACGACCGGCGTCACCCCGAGTCGCGCCATCAGAGGCGTGGCGAGATGGATCCGTTGCACACGTCGATTGCGGGACCATTGCATGGCCATCTCAATGATACAAAAAGAGAAAGGCCGCGCTATCGGCGCGGCCTTGTCTCGACTGCAAGAGAGTCGTTCAGTGGCTAAGCTTCACGGCGCGACGGAGGTTCGTCTTCCCCTGGGTGGCGGAGGAGCCGTAGATAATGTCGAGCGCGCCGGTGATCGACGCCAGCGACTTCTCATAAACGGACTCGAGAGTGGTCGGGTCGTCGGTCTGGTTGTCGAGCCCCGATCCATAAGCCAGGAATCCCGGGCAACCGTCCGGCAGGCATGTCGCCGGCGCGTCATTGGTCGGAACGTTGTTGGTCTGTTCGACGGTGACGAAAGCATTCGTCGATGTTGGACCTGTACCAAATGCGGGGAACATCCCCGATACGTTGCTCTGAACCATGTTCAGCGGTCCGAGCGTGATCGTGAAGTCGCTTCCGATCTGTGTGTTCGTCGCACCATTAAACAGCTTGACGACGATCGTCGTGGTCGAGTACTGCGAGGCATTCATGAGACCGATGTTGCTGCGGTACGTTCCTGGCTGACGCGGAGATCCGGTACCGGTGTTGCGAATGCCCTGGATGACCACGCGTCCCAGACCGTTCGCGGCCTGGCGCGAGCTGACGAAGTTGTACCAGGGAATGCCCGGGAACGCCTGACCACTCGTCGTCAGCGGCGGTCCGGCCTGCGTGGAGTAGATGCGGCTGAACACGATGATGTCGCGGAAGTTCGGGCTGTTGCCCTGCGAGTCCTGCGTGTTGATGCAGTCCGCGCCCTGCTTGCAGGCGTTGAAGATCAGCGAGCCGAAACCGCTGCTCAATCCCAGCGCGGTCGGGAAGAAATCGATGATCTCTTTCCGCTCCATCGCCCGAAGCGTGATGATGTTGTCGAAATACTGCGGCTGCGATCCCTGACCAGTGGGCGTGTAAATAACGGATACCGAGACCGTATCGGCCGTGCTAACGTTCGTGATCCAGACGTCGGAGGCGAACGACGCCACCTTGCCGGCCGCCGTGAGGTACACCTGATCGGCAGCGCGGAAGTTGCTGGCCATTGCGCCGGCGGCAACCAGCATCAGAACTGCCGCCAAGCCAAGATGCTTCAGTTTGAACATAGTCTCCCCTTTACACCGTGTTTATTGAAGAACAGACTGCTTGACTGGGCAAATCGTTGACGCATTCTAAACGAACGCCATGACGTCCTGAGAGAAAAAATTCTTCGTGAATTCGCGCGTCGTGGTGGTTCCTGACAGCTCGGACGGCGCTCGGCTCGATCGCGCCCTCAGCGACCTCTTCCCTGAGCAGAGTCGAAGCTATCTCGCGCGGCTGGTCGAGAAGGGGCATGTATCGGTTGATACGAAGCAGGCCACGAAAACGTCACTCCGGGTGATCGCGGGGCAATCGATCGCCGTCGATTTTCCTCCGCCCGCGCCGGCAACGGTCCAGTCGCAGGATCTGCCGCTCTCGATCCTCTATGACGATGCCGACATCGTCGTGGTCGACAAACCTGCCGGCGTGGTCGTCCATCCCGCCGCCGGTCACGCCGACCAGACCCTCGTCAACGCACTCCTCTTTCACGTCAGGGACCTGAGCGGAGTCGGCGGCGAGCTGCGTCCCGGAATCGTGCATCGACTCGACAAGGACACGAGCGGCGTCATGGTGATCGCGAAGAACGATCAGACGCATCGCGCGCTGGCCGCGGCGTGGGGAACCGATCGCGTTCGCAAGGAGTATCTCGCGCTCGTGTACGGAACGCCGAAACCGCCACGCGGCACGATCGACGCGCCGATCGGACGTGATCCTCGCAACCGCAAGCGCATGGCGGTCGTCAAAGGCGGCCGCGCGGCGATCACCGATTACGAGATCGTCGAGCAGCTCCGCTACGTTTCAATGGTTCGTTGCATTTTGCGAACAGGTCGCACGCATCAGATTCGCGTCCATCTCAAACACCTCGGACACCCGATCGTCGGCGACCCGGTCTACTCCGGCCCGCAGTGGCGCGGCATTCCGGACAAGCGGGTGCAGAAAGCTCTGTCATCGATGAAGCGGCAGGCGTTGCACGCGTGGCGGATCACGATCGACGGAAGGCCGTTCGAGGCACCGGTGCCGGAGGACATGCGCGCGCTTCTGGACGCGCTGCGCTAGCAGCGCCTTGGAGTGCGGTCGCTTGCCGACCGCCTTCAATGGCGGCGGCAAGCCGCCGCACTCCAAGGCTAAAGCAACACGCCGGCAATCGTCGCCGTCAGAAAGTTCGCCAGCGTTCCCGCGATCATCGCGCGCAATCCGAGGCGCGCGAGATCGCCCCGGCGCGATGGTGCGAGCGAGCTGATGCCGCCGATCTGAATCGCGATCGACGAGAAGTTCGCGAATCCGCAAAGCGCATACGTGACGATGACGAAGCTGCGCGGATCGAGACTCGATCCCACTCCCGGCTCGCCGAGCTTCGCGAAGGCCACGAATTCGTTGAGCACCATGCGCGTGCCGAGAAGGTTGCCGACCGTCAGGCTGTCCTTCCAGGTCACGCCCATCGCCCAGGCGATCGGACGGAAGATCCATCCGAGGACGATGTCGAGACTGGCCGGGAACCACGGAACGTTGTTGTGGACCGCGCCGAACATACCGTTCACCAGCGCCACGAGCGCGATGAATGCGATCAGCATCGCCGCGACGTTGAGCGAAAGGTGCAGACCTTCGATCGCCCCGCGTCCCGCGGCATCGATGATGTTCACATCCTGCTTCAGCACGACGACTTCGACGTCGCCGCCCGTCTTTGGCCGATCGACTTCCGGCACGATGATCTTCGCCATCATGATCGCGCCGGGTGCAGTCATGATGACGGCGGTCAGGAGATGAATGACATCGACCTTCGCCACGAGTACGTAAGCGGCCATGATCCCGCCGGAGATATGGGCCATGCCCGCGGTCATGATCGTCATCAGCTCCGACATCGTCATGTCCGGCAGAAACGGACGGATCGTCAGCGGCGCCTCAGTCTGTCCCATGAAGATCGACGCCGCGACCGAGGTCGACTCCGCGCCTGACGCACCCATGAAGCGCGACATCAGCTTCGCGAAGAATTTGACGACGAGCTGCATGACGCCCAGGTAATAGAGGACGGCGAAGATCGAGGCGATGAAAATGATCGTCGGCAATACTTGTGTCGCGAAGATGAAGCCGACGGTCTTGTTCGCCGGATCGCCGATCGATCCGAATACGAACTTCGATCCTTCCTGCGTGTAAGCAATCAGTTTGTTGACGACTTCCTTGAGATTCTCGAAGAGATACTTCAGAAGGTTGTAGGCCAGGAAGACAACCGCCGCGAATACACCGAAACCGTACCAGAGATAGCGGCGCGCGTTTTCAGACAGCCGCCTGGCGACGAAGTAGGCGATGACTGCGACGCTGATGAAGGTCAGTGAGGCCATCAACTGACTTCCCGGAAAACCGAACAAACGCGAGATCTGCTCGCCCTTGAGCACGGCGATGGCGGTGACGATCTGCAGAATCAAGCCCCACATCACCGTCTTCCATCGGATGGCGTGTTTGTTGTTCGACAGGGCAAAGGCGATCGCCAGAATCAGAAGAAATCCGATCAGCGCGGAAAAACGCTCCACAAATTCTCCTTAGGTGCGGATGAGACCGGCGCACAGCATAATCGATCTATACTCCGCCGCCATGCTCGAATCGATCGACAAAGCGGTTGCGCATGTTCGCAGCCGCTCGAAGTTGCAGGCGCAGGTCGGCGTCGTTCTTGGGTCGGGGCTCGGCAATGTCGTGCGGGCGCTCGATGTCGACGCGGAGATTCCGTACGCGGAGATCCCCGGCGCGAAAGCAGCCACCGTCATCGGTCACCAGGGCAAGATGATCCTCGGCCGCGTCGGCAGTCTGCCAGTCGTCATGCTCAGCGGCCGGATGCATTTCTACGAAGGTTACGAGATGTCCGAGGTGATGCTGCTGTCGCGCGTCATTGGACGACTCGGGATCAAGAAGCTCGTCGTCACGAATGCTGCCGGCGGCGTCAACACATCGTTCAAACCGGGCGATCTGATGCTGATCTCCGATCACATCAATCTGATGGGTGTGAGTCCGCTGCGCGGGCCGAACATCGACGAGCTGGGTCCTCGCTTCCCCGACATGAGCGAGGCTTATCCCGAATCGCTGCGCAACGTGGCCAGGGAGGTCGCTAAAGGACTCGGCCTCAAGTTGAAAGAAGGCGTTTACCTCGCGCTGTCCGGCCCGACGTACGAGACCCCGGCGGAGATCCGCGCGTTCCGCATTCTCGGAGCCGACGCCGTCGGCATGTCGACCGTCCCCGAAGTGATCGCCATGTCGCACATGAATATCCCGGTTCTCGGCATCTCCTGCATCACGAACATGGCCGCGGGAATCCTCAAGCAGAAACTCGGGCATGTCGAAGTGATGGAGACGACCGCGCGCGTCGAGAAGGATTTCACGGCGCTGATTGTGGGAGTGTTGAAGAAGTTCGCTTAAGGCACGAACTTATATCCGACCCGATGAACGGTGATCAGATGCCGCGGCTCCGCGGGAGTCGGCTCGATCTTCTGCCGCAGACGCGCCATGTGCGTGTCGACCGTGCGCGTGAACGCCGACGGGTCGTAGCCCCACACGTGGTTGAGCAGCGCCTCGCGGCTGACGACCTCGTTGGGATGATCGAGAAAGTATCGGAGGATGCTGAACTCGCGCGGTGTCAGCTCCAGCGCCTTTTCGCCGCGCGTGGCCTGATACGTACGGAAGTCGAGCTTCACATCGCCGAATGCGACCTGATCGGCGGCGCGCTTCCGTGAAGAGCGGCGCATGACCGCTTCGACGCGCGCCAGCAGCTCGATGAAGCTGAACGGCTTGGTGACGTAATCGTCCGCGCCGAGCTTCAGTCCGACGATCTTGTCGATCTCCTGACCGCGCGCGGTGAGCATGATGACGGGCGTGGTGTTGCCCTTCTCACGCAGCTCCTTGCAGACATCGAGGCCGCTCTTCCTCGGCAGCATGACATCGAGGATGATCACGTCGTAGCGGCTGCGCGCCGCCAGGCGCATCCCTTCTTCACCGTCGGCGGCCATGTCGACCGCGTACTTCTCGAATTCGAAACCGTCGCGCAGGGCGACGCTCATTGCGGCATCATCTTCGACGACCAGCATTCTGTTCATGCAAACTCCGCTTTCTGGGTTGGCACCGGCGAGGACAGCAGAGGCCCGCCGGGCAGAATGATCGTGAACGTGCTCCCCTCACCCAATTCGCTCGCCACATCGACGCGACCGCCGTGTGCCTGGACGACGTGGCTCACGATCGACAGCCCGAGGCCACTGCCGCGGACGTCGTGGACGAGCGCGCTGCCGGCACGGTAGAACTTGTCGAAGATCTTCTTCTGCTCCGAAACGGCGATGCCGATGCCGTGATCGCGAATCGCGATCGAAACGTTCGTCGCCGATGCCACGATCGCGACCTCGATCTCTTTTCGATCCCCCGAGAACTTCACGGCATTGTCGAGAAGGTTCACGAGAGCCTGCCCGATGGCATCGCGATCGACCAGAACCGGCGGGACAGGAGCGAGCGGCGGCCGGAAGACGATCATCACGCCGCTGTCGCGCAGCGGAACGAGAAACTCCGCCACGGTCTCGCCGACGAGGTCGACGATGTCAGTCTCACAGAATTTGTATTGCTTCTCCGACGACTCGATGCGTGAGAAATCGAGGATGTTGTTGATGAGTTGCGTGAGGCGCCGGCTCTCCGCTTCGATGTACTGACCGTACTCGACGATCTTCTCCTGTCGCGTGACGCGGCCGAGCCGCATGTACTCGCCGAAGACGCGAATCGAAGCGAGTGGTGTGCGCAGCTCGTGTGAGACGTTCGACACGAAGTCGCTCTTCATCTGCGATAGCTTCATCTGCCGCGCCGCCGCCTGCACGGCCAGCGCGATCGCGCCGAAGAGCATCAGTGACACCCCCGCGGTCCAGAGCATGTTCACGCGGAAATTGGTCTCGGCGATCTGCTCGGGCGTCGTGGAGTTGTCTTTCACGCCGGCGCGCCAGTTCGTGAAGACGAAGCCGAGGGGCTGGGTGATGAAGCCGTGATCGGCGGCGAACTGACGGCCGATGCGGAAGAGCATGTCGTTTCCGTGATAGCGGCGGCGCAGCGTCGTGGCGCCGACGTGCACCATTGCGTCGCGAGCCATATCTTCGTCGAGGACGACACCGACAACGCCGACGACACGCAGTCCGTCATCGAGAACGGGACGCATGATGATCCGGTTGAGTGGGTCGCGCTCGTCGACATGGAGCGCCGGCTGCGGAAGGAGTCGCTGCATCTTGTGCGCGACGTGCCACGAGACCGTCGCCAGCTTGACCGCCTCGACCTCTTGTTCCGACGCCGGCGTCTTCTCGGCTCCTTCGGTGTCGAAGAATCCCCATTCGGCGCGATTGTCGTCATAGTGGATGGCGAAGAACGTCCGCGCTCCGGGAACCCGGCTGTCGCGGATGCGCTGACCGAGCTCCTCGATGTTCGTGAGAGAAGTCGAGGAGATCGTCAGCGCTCGTTCGCTGGCCATCCGATAGTTGCTCTCGATCTCGTGCGTCACCTCCTCCAGGGAGCTGCGCAGCCAGTTTCGCTCCGCCTCGGCTGTCGTCTGCTGCAGCGAGCGCAGAAAGCGGTACTGCATGACGGTGAGCGCGCCGAGAGGGACAACGACCAGCAGCGCGAGCCAGAGGATGGATCGGCGGAAACGGTTCATGCGATGGGTTTCCGCTGAATAGTCGCACAACGTTCGGGGCGATGCAGCCGGAGTAACGTCCGCTTGTCGCTTCGTGACACTTTGTAACAACGGATAAACTTAGCGGCTGAGTCGGCAATGACCATCGACAAGGCGAGTCTCGACAGCCTGCGCATCGAGCGCGGCGCGAACAACCAGCGCCAGGCCAGGCCCTGGTGGCTCGTTGCCGGTGCTCTGCTCATCGTCGCGATCGGCATCGTCATCTGGCACATCGCCCGTCCCGCGCGCGCGAATGTCCGCGTGGCGCCGGCCCGCGCCGTGCGCGGTCAGGCGCAGGCCACGGTGCTCAACGCCACCGGCTACGTGACGGCGAGACGCGAAGCGACCGTCTCGTCGAAATTCACCGGGCGCGTCGTTGATGTGTACGTCGAGGAAGGCATGCGGGTTATGCCGGGACAGATTCTGGCGAAGCTCGACGCCGCCTCGCCCGAGCGCGCCCTGCGTCTCGCCCAGGCCGAAGCGGCCGCGGCGTCGAGCTCGCTCGAGGAGACGAGGGTGCGCATCGAGCAGGCGCGGCTCGACATGCAGCGAGCGACGAGCCTGCAGTCGCAGCAGATCCAGAGCAAGGCCGACCTCGATCACGCCCGCGCCGAGTACAACGCATTGCAGGCCCGTCTGGCGGCGCAGCGGGATCAGCTCGCGGTCTCGCAGCGCAACGTGCAGTTGCGGCAGCAGGACGTGGAGGACACGATCATCCGCGCGCCGTTCGGCGGCATCGTCGTTTCAAAGAACGCGCAGCCGGGCGAGATGATCTCGCCGATCTCCGCCGGCGGCGGCTTCACGCGAACGGGTATCTGCACGATCGTCGACATGGAATCGCTGGAGATCGAAGTCGACGTGAACGAGTCGTACATCAATCGCGTGCGCTCCAATCAGAAGGTGGAAGCGATCCTCGATGCGTATCCTGATTGGCGGATCCCGGCGCACGTCATCACGGTGATCCCCACCGCGGACCGGCAGAAGGCGACCGTGAAGGTGCGCATCGCCTTCGACGTGAAGGATCCGCGGATCCTGCCGGACATGGGCATCAAGGTCTCGTTCATCGACAGCACAGCCGGCACCACTCGGCAGCAGACGATCGTGGTCCCGAAGAGCGCCGTGCGGCGCGATGGCGAGACGGACATCGTCTTCGTGGTCGGCGACGGAGATCGGCTGGAGCGCCGCGCCGTGAAGGTGGCATCGACAGAAGGTGACGATGTGAAGTTACTTTCAGGAATCAGTGAGGGAGAACGTGTGGTCATTGAAGGACCAGCGGAATTGAAGGATGGGGAGAAGGTCACCGTGAAGTCGTAGTGTCCTTCGCCCCGCGAAGCGGGGCAGAAGGTGGCCGGATGGGGGGTCGGCCCTCACCCGGCGCTTCGCGCCACCCTCTGAGTTGAGGAGATTTTGAATGGCTGATGTTCTCGTGACGATGACCAGAGTCGAAAAGGTCTTCCATCGCGGCGGCGAAGACGTGCACGTTCTGCACGCGCTCGATCTGGAGATTCCGCGCGGCGATTTCCTTGCGCTCATGGGGCCCTCGGGGTCGGGCAAGAGCACGCTGCTCAATCTGCTGGCCGGTCTCGACCGGCCGACGTCGGGAACGATCGTCGTCGATGGTCCACGGATCGATCAGATGTCCGGCCGCGCGCTCGCAAAGTGGCGCGCCCGCCATGTCGGCTTCGTCTTCCAGTTCTACAACCTTCTGCCGGTGCTCTCTGCGGAGCGCAACATCGAGCTGCCGCTGCTTCTCACTTCGCTTTCGCGCTCCGAGCGGAAGAAACACGTCGATGCCGTGTTGCGCATCGTGGGACTCGAGCACCGCGCCGGTCACACGCCACGCACGCTCTCCGGCGGCGAACAGCAGCGCGTCGGCATCGCTCGCGCGATCGTCAATGATCCGACGCTCATCCTGGCCGACGAGCCCACCGGCGACCTCGATCGCAAAACCGGCGATGGCATTCTCGATCTGCTGCAGGCGCTCAATCGTGAGCACGGGAAGACCATCGTGATGGTGACGCACGATCCTCACGCAGCATCGCACGCCTCGCGCACGCTCTATCTGCTCGATGGACAGCTCTCCAGCGAGATGGCCGCGTGAAGTTTCTCGGACTGTTGCTGTCGAACTTCAACCGTCATCGGTTGCGCACGACGCTCACGATCCTCTCGATCATCGTCGCGTTCATCCTGTTTGGATATCTCGCCGCGATCCGCAAAGCGTTTCAGATGGGCGTCAGCGTCGCCGGCGCCGATCGTCTCGTCACACGACATAAGGTGTCGATCATTCAACTGCTCCCCATTAACTACAAAGAGCAGATGGAGCGAATCCCCGGCGTCGCCGCCGTCACGCATGCGACGTGGTTCGGCGGCATTTACAAAGATCCGAGAAACTTCTTTGCTCAGATGCCGGTCATCCCTGACGAGTACATGAAGATGTATCCGGAGTTTCTTCTGCCGAAAGAGCAATTCGACAGATGGAAAGAAACACGCACGGGCGTGATCGTCGGTCGCACGACGGCGAATCAATTCGGTTGGAAAATCGGCGACCGCATTCCGATCCAGCCGACGATCTGGAGGGCGAAGAGCGGCAACGTGTGGACCTTCGACATCGTCGGCATCTACGACGGCCGGGAGAAGGAGACCGACACCACGCAGTTCCTCTTCCGGTACGACTATTTCGATGAGACCCGTCTCTTCGGGCAAGGAACGGTCGGCTGGTACTACATCCGCGTCAAGGATCCGAACCACGCCACCGAAGTCGCCAAAGCGATCGACGATCACTTTGCCAACTCTCCGTACGAGACCAAGACGGAGACCGAGAAAGCGTTTATCAAAGGCTTCGCTGATCAGGTCGGAAACATCGGCGCGATCGTCACGGCGATTCTCACCGCGGTGTTCTTCACGATCCTCCTCGTCGCCGGCAACACCATGGCCCAGGCCGTACGCGAGCGCGTCTCGGACCTCGGCGTCATGAAGGCCGTTGGCTTCACGGATGGTCAGGTGCTGGTGTTCATCCTCGCCGAGTCGTGCATCATCGCCGTCGCCGGCGGTGCGATCGGGCTCGGCCTGGCGTGGATCTTCATCTCGATGGGCGATCCGACGCATGGTGCGCTGCCGATCTTCTTCTTTCCGCCGCGCGATCTCATCATCGGAGCGATCTGCGTGATCCTTCTGGGCATCGTCGCCGGACTGCTTCCGGCCATCCAGGCGATGCGATTGAGCACCATCGACGCGCTGAGGAGAGAGTGATGAGCAACTGGCTCGCGCAAGTGGTGGCACTCGTGAATTTCAATCTGCGCACTCTGCCGCGTCGCAAGGGAGCCGCCGCGGTGGCGATGTTCGGCGTCGCCGGTGTGGTGGCGGTTCTCGTGGGCGTGCTCTCGATCGGACAGGGATTCAAGAAGACGATGGAGTCGACCGGCGCTCCCGATGCGGCGATCGTCATGCGCTCCGGTGCCGACAGCGAAATGATGAGCATCCTCGGGCGCGACGAAGCCAACATCGTGTCCGACGCACCCGGCGTCGCTCGTGCCAACGGAAAGGCGCTGGTCTCGCCCGAGCTTTTCGTCGTCGTCAATCTGCCGAAGCGCTCCACGCACACCGACGCCAACGTTCCCCTGCGCGGCGTCGAGCCGCCGGCGTTCGGCGTGCACAACGAAGTTCGCGTCACGCGCGGACGAATGTTCCAGTGGGGTCGCAACGAAGTGATCGTGGGCCGAGGAGCGCTGAACGAGTTCAGCGGACTCGATCTCGGGTCCGATCTGAAGTTTGGTCAGAGCAATTGGAAAGTCGTTGGGATCTTTCAGGCCGCGGGCGGATTGCCGGAATCGGAGATCTGGTGCGACGCGGCGGTCCTCGCGCCTGCCTACCATCGCGGCTCGAGCTATCAGGCCATCAAAGCGAAGCTCGCGTCGCCGGGCAGCTATCAGCAATTCAAGGATGCTCTGACGTCGGATCCGCGCGTCAACGTGAAAGTGCAGCGCGAAAGTGAGTACTACGCTGCCCAGTCGAGGATGATCGTGCTTCTGGTGACGGGGCTGGGCGGCATCATCTCGCTGCTCATGGCCATCGGCGCAATCTTCGGCGCGCTGAATACGATGTACACGGCCGTCGCGGCGCGCTCTCGCGAGATCGCCACGCTCGAAGCTCTCGGCTTCGGCAGCTCGCCGGTCATCGTCTCGGTGCTCATCGAGTCGCTCCTTCTCGCGCTCGTCGGCGGCGTCGCCGGCGCGCTGCTGGCCTGGCTGGCCTTCGACGGTTACCGCGCCGCCACGCTGAACTGGCAGACATTCAGTCAGGTGACCTTTGCGTTCGACGTAAACGGCCCGCTTCTCGTGAGCGGCGTCCTCTACGCGCTGTTGATCGGTTTCATCGGCGGCCTCCTGCCGGCAATCCGCGCCGCGCGGACGCCGATTGCGACGGCGCTACGCGCCGCGTAAAACCGGTGCTCGGTGCCCGGTGCTCGGTGCTCTGTCTGGAGTGATGGTGCTAACCTACACGGAGCACTGAGCACTGAGCACCGAGTCCATGATTCATTTTTACCATGTCACGAAAAAGTTCGACCGGTATTCGACCGCGCTTCATGATGTGACGTTCCACATCGAGAAGGGCGAGTTTGCGTTTCTGACCGGACCGAGCGGAGCGGGCAAATCGACGCTTCTGAAGCTGATCCTCCGGCAGATCGCTCCGACCGAAGGACAGATCGTGGTCAACGGCCGCAATCTCAACGCGATGAGGAAGTCGCAGCTCCCCTTCTTTCGCCGCGAGATCGGCATGGTCTTCCAGGACTTCAAGCTCATCGAGAGAATGACCGTCTTCGAGAATCTCTCGTTCATCCTCACCGTCCTGAACGTTCCGCCGAAGGAGCACAAGCGCAAGGCCTACGGCGCGCTGCGCGCGGTGAATCTGCATCACAAGCTGAACTCGTATCCGCTGCAACTCTCCGGCGGCGAGCAGCAGCGCGTCGCCATCGCCCGCGCGCTGATCAACGATCCGCTGGTGCTCATCGGCGACGAGCCGACGGGCAATCTCGACCCCGATCTCTCTCAGGAGATCGTGCAGATTTTCTCCGAGGCGAACCTGCGCGGGTCGACGGTGCTGCTGGCGACGCACGATCGGGAGCTGATTCGCAACAGCGGCCGGCGCGTAATCACGCTCGACCACGGCCGCGTCACCGACGAGAAGATCGCGACGCCCGAACGGCCCGCGCGCGCAGACACGCTCTTCGGCATCGTCTCCTCGTAAGCTATGGCTCGCGAGTTCAAGTACCTCGACGAGCCGGAAGTCCCCTCCAACACCACCACCTACTTCTTCAAGGAAGCGGTCCGTCGCATCTGGACCTCGAAGCGGACCAGCTTCGTCGCCATCTCCATGATCGCCATGTCTCTCCTGATCCTCGGCACCTTCATGCTGGTGGCGGAGAATATCCAGCAAGCTGTGCTTCGATGGCAGGGAACGTCGCGCGTCAACATCTATTTCGATCCCGAAGCGACACCCGATCAGATCCGTGCCGTCGAGCAGTACCTCACGACACATTCCGGCCTGAAACGGTATCGCTTCATCTCCCGCGATCAGGCCCTGGCCCGATTCAAGAGCTACTTCGCGCACGTCTCCGAGCTCATCGCGCAGCTCGAAGAGAATCCGTTCCCGCCGTCCTTCGAGATCGACGTCACGCCGGCGACGATTCAGTCGCGCGCATTCGAGCAGGAGATGGCCCAGCTTCGCGCGGTCCCGGGTGTGGAGCAGGTGCAGTTCGACTGGGAGTGGCTGGCGCGATTGCGGCGCCTCGTCGACATCATCAACATCGCCGGCGTCGTTGCCGGAGGGATTCTCGCGATCGCTGCCGCGTTCACGATCGCCAACGTGATCCGCCTGACGATGATGACGTATCGAGAAGAGATCAACATCATGCGACTCGTCGGTGCGACCGAGCGCATCATCCGCGGACCATTCCTCTTCGAAGGAATCCTGCAGGGGCTGATCGGCGGCGCGGCGGCGGTGGCATTGTTGTTCGTTCTCTTCGTCGCCGCGCGCGAGACCCTCGCCCCGGCCAGCTCGCTCCTCTGGGGATTCCTCTTCACGACATTTCTTCCATGGCAGAAGATGATCGCGCTCGTCATCGGCGGCACGCTGGCGGGGTGGTTCGGGAGCTGGTTATCGGTTCGGGAAAGGGCTGAGGAAGAGTGACGAAGTTAGTCGAGTGCGTTCCCAATATTTCCGAGGGACGGCGGGCCGAGATCTACAACGCGGTGGCGAATGCGGCTGCGTCGGTCAACGGGGTCACGCTGCTCAACGTCGATCCCGGCGCCGACACGAATCGGACGGTGATCACGTTTGTCGGCGATCCGGAGGCCGTGTTCGAAGGTGCATTTCGACTGGTGAAGCGCGGCGTCGAGCTGATCGACATGACGACCCATCGGGGCGCGCATCCGCGCATGGGCGCTGTCGACGTCGTGCCGTTCGTTCCTGTCGCCAACGTGACGATGGATGAATGCGTGGAGCTTGCACGCCGCCTCGGCGAACGCGTCGGACGCGAACTGGGCATTCCCGTTTATCTGTACGAATACGCCTGCAGTGCGCCCGATCGACGCAATCTCGCGGACATTCGCGAAGGTGAGTACGAGGGCTGCGCACGGAAGCTCGCGGATCCCCGATGGAAGCCCGATTACGGCCCCTCCGAGTTCGTGCCGAAGTCGGGGGCGACAGTGATCGGCGCGCGCAAGTTTCTCGTCGCGTACAACGTGAACCTCAACACGCTCGACAAGCGTCTGGCCACGCGTGTCGCCTTTGATGTTCGCGAGCGCGGGCGGATGAAGCGCGATGACCAAGGCAATCCGATTCTCGACAGGAACGGCGAGCCGCTGTGGGAGCCGGGACTGCTGAAATCCGTGAAGGCGGTGGGGTGGGTGATCCCGGAGTTCGGGACTGCGCAGGTGTCCGTCAATCTCACCGATCTCGACGTCACGCCACTGCACGTGGTCTTCGACACGTGTGAAGAGCGCGCGCGCGAACGAGGACTGCGCGTGACGGGATCGGAGATCGTCGGCCTCGTGCCGCGATCGGTGCTGCTCGAGGCCGGGCGTCACTATCTGCGCAAGATGGGCCGCCCGACCGGCGTTCCGGAGCCGGCGCTCCTCCACACCGCCATTCGCACCCTCGGACTGGACGAGGTGAAGCCGTTCGATCCGAAAGAGCGCGTGATCGAATATCGATTGGCGTCAGAGCCGCGACTGGCATCGATGAGTGTGCGCGAGTTCATCGATGATCTGTCGAGCGACTCTCCTGCCCCCGGCGGTGGCTCGGTCGCCGCGCTCGCAGCGTCGATGGGCGCAGGCCTCGCCGCGATGGTTGCGGTGTTATCGCACACGAAGAAGGGTTTCGA
>DASXRT010000063.1:0-14736 GCA_036506455.1 Thermoanaerobaculia bacterium | reverse complement strand
ATCGCCGGCCTGATGCTCACGACCGAAGCTCTCGTCTCCGAGATCAAGGAAGAAGAGAAGGCCCAGGGTGGCGGCGGCGCTGGCGGAATGGGCGGCGGCATGGGCGGAATGTACTAATCCAAACCGGCGAACAATCGGGCGAAGAGCTCGATGCCATCCCAGAGATTCTGCAATCGCAGGTTCTCGTTCGCCGCGTGCTGATTGTTGTCGTGATTCACGATGGGGACGCCGATCACCGGCGTCCCTTTTCGTTGAAAGAGATACATCGGCACGCTTCCACCGAGAGATGGGAGGAGTACGGTCTCAGGACCGCTCAACTCGATCAAGCGTTTCGCGATCGGCAGATCCATCGCTGTACGCGCCGCCGGATATCCGTGGCCCCAGTTCATCCTGACGACATTCGGATGCGCAAGCCGCGTCGCCGCATCGGGCGTTTCGCGGACGATGAAGAATCCCTGTGCGACAACGTGCTGCTCGACAAGCTGGCGCACACGCTCGGGGGTTTGATTCGGTACGAGGCGGAAATCGATCGACGCGCGCGCCTCGGTGGGAATGCTGTTCGACGCCTTCTCGCCAACATTGCCGGCGGAGATCCCGCGAAGGTTCAACGCCGGACGAAGAATCTGTTCATTGAGCGTCGCTCCCCCTTCCGTTCTGCCGAGGGCGAGCTCTTTGCGGATCTCGTCGTCGAAGGGAGGTGCCTTCGCCAGCGCCGCGCGCTCTGCCGGCGTGAGCGGCGCAACATCGTCGTAGAAGTGTTCGATGAGAATGCGTCCCTCCGTGTCGCGCATGCTGTCGATGAGATGCGTGAGGGTGACGATGGGATTCGGCGCCCAGTTGCCGTAATGACCACTGTGCAGTGCGCGATTGGGACCGTAGACGGTGAGCTCGACGTCGGTGACGCCGCGCGCGCCGAAGTAGAGAAGCGGCCGCCGGCTCTGATGCACAGGTCCATCGCAGATCATCCACGCGTCGACACGCACGTCATCCGCGTAGCGATCGAGATAGTCGGCGAGATGTGGTGATCCCGCCTCTTCTTCGCCTTCGAAAACGAATTTGAGATTGACACTCGGCGCAACACCGCGAGCGCGAAGCGCATCGAGCGCGGCGAGCATGGCGATGATCGGCGCCTTGTCGTCGCTCGCCGAGCGTGCATAGACGCGGTCGTCCTTCATCACAGGCTTCCAGGGAGGCGTGTTCCACTGGGAAGAATCGACCGGTTGGCCGTCGTAATGAGCGTAGAAGGCGATCGTCTTCATCGCGCGCGGAACGCGCACATCTGCGACCACGAGTGGCGGAGCATTCGCGACGCGAAGAAGGCGCGCCTCGATGCCGCGCTTCGCGAACATCGCTTTGATCGCCTGCGCGTTCTTCTCGATATTCGGCGCGTCGGAGGCAAGGTTCGGAATCGCCAGAAAGTCGAGCAGCTCGCTCAGGATCGCTTGCCTGTTTCCGATCGCGAGAACCGTGAGGAGAACGATCGCGCACTGCATCGTGCGTATTCTTACTCCATCTGCGCGAAGATGATCACGTGGCCGGCGGCGTCGCGAAGGATCATCTCGGTCGAGCCGTAGAACGTCTTGCGGCGCGGTTCGAGCACCTCTGTGCTCGTCGGAATGCGCGAAGCGACGGTGTCGAGATTATCGACCTCGATGAATACGGCAGCGAGCCCGAACGGCCGCTCGAGCGAACGCTTGTGATCGCTGCGTACGCTTTCAACGGTCTGATACATGATCTCGACATCGTCCGCTTTCAGCGCTACAAAGCCGAGAGCACCCCCATGCGGTACTTCCACGGTCTTGGCGAAGCCGAGAGCCTGCCACAACGGAAGGACCGGCTCGATGGCATCGACGATGAGAACGGGCGTCTCTTTCTTGAACATGCGGCGAGTTTATGAATCGCCGTTCGCTGTCGATAGGAAAAATGGAACCGGTGTCGTGCCGCTGAACTCGCGGAACTCGGCGATCAGGTGCGACTGATCGGAATAGCCGAGGAGTGCGGCGACGTCGGCGCAGGGCCGGTTGCGACCGAGCCGAAGCGCATGGCGGAAGCGGACGATGCGCGCAAAAGTCTTCGGCGAGACTCCGACGTGGCGCGCGAAGAGCCGGCCGAGGTGCTGTCGAGTCACGCACGCGGCCTCTGCCACGCGATCGATGTCGCAACGGCCGGCCGTGCGTGAGAGCAGCGCCACGGCGGCATCGACACGGCGGTCGCCTTCGGTCAGGCGCCGCTGGAGATCCGCAGCGATCGATTCCGGATGCAGGTCGAGAGTCGGATCGATCTCTCGGAGTGGAACGCGCGCGTCGGTCACTTCACTGAGGGGCATTCGGAAGAGATTGGAAAGGCGCCCCGGCCGGAAACGAATCCCGAACAGTCTTCCGTGCGCATCAGCCTCCACGACGAGCGGCCGTGTCATCGTCCCGACCACAAAGGCGTCGTCGCGATCGAGATCGAAGATGATGTCGGCGCAGCCGTCCGGAAGGACGCGCGCGATGGTGCCGGTCGCGTCGTTGGTCCAGCACGCCGCGATCCAGGGCCGGAGCACGTCCCCCGGATGAAAGTCGCGAACTGTCGCCATCACTCTAGTGTAGTGTCAGCGCGCCAGGATGTCGTGCATGGCATTGATCGTCACAGCCCTGGGTTGCCGCGGCAACGCCACCTCGACGTCCAGGTTCTTCGTGGAGTTGCCGACGATCAGAATGTCGCCGAGCTTCGCGAACGAGCCTTTGTCATACGAGACGTAGAGAGGCACCATCGCCGCGAAGTTGTCGTACACCTCTGACTGCGTGATGGAACCGCTGATGCGGTACTTGCCGGCCGACGACGGATGCATGTCGAGTTTCGTCGAGAACCGGGGAATCGCGGTGCCCCTCACCCACTGATCGAAGAACCAGTCGAGTTTCCCATCTTTCGTCAGCTTCAGCTTCGGTGTGATGTACTTCTCGACCATGTGCTGGAAATCGATCGTGGAAGGATTTTTTCCCGCGTAGGTCGAGGCGAAGTCTTTCATCATCTCGATGAACCGTTCATCGGAGTTGGGTCTGGTCGGATCCATCATGGCCATGCGCAGCATGTGCAGAACATATGCGCCCTTTTCGTAGACGACGATGCTGTACGCCTGCGGGTCCTGCCACGTCGACAACCGTATGCCTTGCGTGATCGGTCCGGCCTGATCGCTGGAGATTCGTGCGCCGCGCTGTCGCTCCAGGATCGTCCTGCGCTTCTTCTCGTAGAAATCGTTGTACGCGCCGTAGCCCTTTCGAACCTGCAGCACGAGTCCGGACGTGAACTCGGCGAATCCTTCCGAGAGCCAGACATCGTGATAGCTGCGCCAACCGACCTGATGACCCCACCACTGATGCGCGACTTCATGAGCACCGACCTGGTCGACGAACGCCGCCATGTCCATTCCGAATCCGAGCATGTTGCGCACGGTGCTGCCGACGAAGGCGAGGTACGGGAGATAGATCAGCGTCGGCCACGACTGTCCGGAGAACCATGCTGACTGCTGCGTGATGGCGATGCGCTTGTCGGGCAACGGACCGAAGAAGAGGTTGCCGATCCGCGATGTATTCGCTCCATCGGCAAACGCGGCCTGAGCGAGACGCGAGGTGTCCACGCGAATGCTGCCGCCCGCATCGCCGAAGAAACCGCCTTCGTCACCCGATGAGGCGAGCGCCTGATTGATCTCTCTGATGATGTCGGGCTCGCCCGGGTTCGTGTAGACCTCGACGGTCACTCCGCTCTGATCGTCGACCTGCGTCATCTTCTTGAAATTGCCGTAGTTGAATCCGGCGACGCGCAAGGGATGCGCGCTCTTCCAGATCGAGATGTGCTGATCGCCTTCGACCTTGTTGCTGATCTCTGCTCCTACGGCCACGATCTGGTTCTTGCCCTTGGCCGGGTAACGAAATGTGAGATCGAAATCAGCGACGTCGCGAAACGAACCGACATTCGGATACCAGCTCACGCGCGCTCCAACGGTGTAGTTGCCATCGCCGGCTTCGGTCAACACGGCTTTGCCGATGCCGTGATAGGTCGTCTTGAGGAGGTATTTCGCGCCGCTCTTCAGTGGCGCCGGGAACACCACGGCGAAATCGGCATCTTCTTCGGCCTTCTCCTGGATGAAAGGGACCGCCGTCCAGACCGGCTCCGCTCCGGCGGGAGACACCTGGACGTCATCGACTCTCAGTTTGCGAGCAAGCGCGATCGGCAGGACGCGTCCGGCCATCATGCAGGTGAACGTCATGATCGTGTTGCCGCTGATTTCGGCGTTGGGCGCGATCGTCGTCTCGATCTGATATCGCTCCGCGTCCGCCACGTGCGAGACGACGGCTGCCGATCCCGCCTTGTATTCGTTCTTCAGATGCGCGAGATACCAGATGCCACCCTTCATATCGTCGTTGACGAAAAGCAGCGTCTTCTCCCCGCCGTCGCTGATGTCGAAGATGCGAAGCGAATCGGCGCCACGCGGATCGACGGCCAGAATCGCGGGCGGAAACTTCCGGCCCCGGATGAAGGCGAAGAAGAGCTGTTGAGGAAGCGGATCGATGAGATCCTGCAGAACGCGGATGTGGAAGTTCGTGGTGAAGTCCTTCCGCTCGCGCTTCAGAAAATCGTCGAACGCTCTCGCTGCTTCACCACTCACCGTGCCCGTCTTCGGCGCTCCGGCTGCTGCCTGCACCTGATTGACCAGCGTGGTGTCGAAGAACACAGCCGATTCGAACTTGTCACCAAGAGTTGTGAGCTTGTCATCACCCGTGTGAAGGACCAGTTGTCGCTGCTCGTCGCTCGTAGCCGGCGTGAGCGTGTATTCACCCTGGCCGACGAACACGGCGCCGGGAGTGACACTGCCGATCGGCGACAACAGATTCAGCGTGCCGGTGAGAGTGAAATGGTAAGCGTCGCGATCGATCGCAAAGTTCGTCACGGCGACGGATCTTCCATCCGGCCGGGCCTCTCGAAAAGACGAATAAGTGGGGTCTGTCGCGGCCGATACGTCTAGCGCGAACACAAAGGCGAGAACGGACAGCAGTCGCTGAATGCGCATGTGCGGACTCGTCCCTGGATGTGGAATGGGACGTCAGCGTACCACGAGTGCGCGTAGCGCCATGGAGTGCGGCGGCACTCCATGGCGGGCACTCTCGTTGCTGCGCCTCCCGACTCATGCGCCGGATCATCGTTCCTCTCCGCCAGCGTCTCACGGCTGATGACTCTCTCTACGGCGTTCGCGTCCGTGGCGATCAGCGTCCCGATGGCAAGTGGGAGCCATGCATCGAGTTCGAGAGTCGCCGTGGAATCAAACTGGAAACGTGTCCGCCCATGGCGCTGGGATCGGTCGACGCCTTGAAAGAGTGGGCGGAGCATCTCGACGAGCCGTATCTGCTCGACGCGCTGGCGCGAGCCAGCAAAGGACCGATCCGCAGGATCAGGCCGCGCCCCGAGTAACTTACGATACGCGCCGTGCGCAAACTCATCCTTCTTTTTCTCATCGCCGCGTCTGCTCACGCTGCGCCCGTGAAAGTCATCCGCGACAAGTGGGGCGTGCCGCACATCTATGCGCAGAACCAGCGCGACCTCTTCTTCGCGCAAGGGTTCGTGCAGGCGCAGGACCGTCTCTATCAAATGGAGGTCTGGAAGCGCGCCGGTCAGGGGCGGCTGGCCGAGGTATTCGGCGAGAAGTTTGTCGAACGCGACATCGCCGCTCGCAAGCTGCGCTACCGCGGCTCGATGGAGACTGAATACGCGAGCTACGCGTCCGACGCGCGCGCAATTCTCATCGCGTTCACCGACGGCATCAACGCGTTCATCGCATCGCACAAAGACAACCTGCCGGCAGAGTTTCGCATCGCCGGCTTCGCACCGGAGCCGTGGAAGCCCGAAGACTGCGTCCAGCGCATGGCCGCCTACGGTCTGATGACCAATGCCGCGGCCGAGCTGACGAACGCAAAGCTGCTGACCACACTCGGCGTCGACAAGGCCTCGATACTTCTCGATCCACAGCCATCGGTCGATCTCGATCCCATTCCCGGCCTCGACTACACGAACCTCGGACCGGACATCGTTCGCGATTACCTCGGCAGCGACGTGCGCATCGAGGTGCCGCCGGGCAGCAACAACTGGGTCGTGACTGGTGCGCTCACCGAGAGCGGCAAACCGATTCTGGCGAACGATCCACATCGCACCATCACGATTCCCTCGCTGCGCTACATCGTTCATCTCGTCGCGCCCGGATGGGACGTGATCGGCGCGACGGAGCCGGCGCTCCCCGGCGTGTCGATCGGGCACAACAAGTCGATTGCGTGGGGCATCACGGTGTTCCCGGTCGATCAGCAGGATCTCTACATCGAGACCGTGCGAGCCGATCATCCGCACCAGTACAAGACCGAGAACGGCTGGCGCGAGATGCGTGTGGAGCACACGCGCATCGATGTGAAAGGCGCGAAGGCCGTCGATGTGGACATCGAGCTGACGCGGCACGGCCCGGTGATCTGGCGCGACACGACACGCGCGCTCGCGCTGCATTGGGCAGGCGCGGAACCGGGAACGGCCGGCTATCTCGCTTCGTTGTCTCTCGATCGTGCGCAGAACTGGAATGAGTTCCTCAGCGCGCTGCGCCGCTGGAAGGTGCCGGCGGAGAACATCGTCTATGCCGATCGCGAGGGCAACATCGGCGAGCAGTCGGCCGGCCTGACTCCGAAGCGATCGTGGCGCGGTCTGCTTCCTGTCGACGGCGCGAGCGGAAAGTACGAGTGGAGAGGATGGATCGATCTGGACAAGCTGCCGCGCAGCTTCAATCCGCAGGAAGGCTTCATCGCCACAGCCAACCACATGATCATCTCGCCCGACGATCGCCGGAACCTCGGCTACAACTGGTCGGCGCCGTATCGCGTCGAGCGAATCCGGGAGGTGCTACGCCAGTGGATCGACGCGCAGCACAAGGTGACGCTCGGCGACATGGGCGCACTACAGAACGACATCACCAGTCGCGCCGCGCGCGAAGCGATCGCGTTGCTGCGCGATGTCGGCAATCTCCGTCCCGATGATCGCGCTGCGCAAATGCTCGTGGCCTGGGACGGCGCGGTGACGACCGATTCTGCGCCGGCGGCGCTGTACGAGATCTGGATTCGCCGGATGCGCGCGGCGTTTCTACAGCGCGATCTGCGCCCGGATCTCGTCCCGGTCGGTGAACGCGCGCTGACGACACGCTCGATGCTGCGCTCGATCCGCGATCGTGCTCCGCTGGATCGAGCAAAGTTTCTTCTCACCACGCTTCACGAGGCATTCGCAGACGCACAAAAAATCCTCGGCGAAGATCCGGCGATCTGGCGATGGGGCAAGCTGCACGTAGTCAACTTTCGCCACGCACTCGACAAACGCGATGCGAAATTCGACCGCGGTCCGATCGAACGCTCCGGCGATGGCGACACGGTGTGCGTGACCGTAGCCCGCTCACCGTCGTTCGAACAGGTCCATGGCGCGAGTTTCCGCGAGATCCTCGATCTCGCGGACTGGGACCGCTCGCTCGCGATCAACGTGCCGGGACAAAGTGGCAACCCCGACAGCGCTCATTACGACGATCTGATCGCGTTCTGGTCGAAGGGAGAGTATTTCTCCCTCCTGTTTACGAGGGTGCAAGTCGAACAAAATGCAAGCGAAACGACCACATTGCATCCGACACCACCAAAAAAGGTGAAGTGACGCAGGTTACGAACAGACACCGCGGCACGGGTGCACAATCGATCTCGCAAAACTCACGACTGGTCTCGAAGGGGGCGTACCGCCCCCTTTTCATTTCGGGACAGGAGGTCGAATGTTCATTCTCTCTGTCACCCAGGCTGCCTTCGGCGCCGCCGCGCTGCTGGCGTGCCTCTTCGCTGTGCGCTCGGTGCTACGGCACCAGCGCAGTCTCAGTTTCTATGTGACGCTCAGCGGGGCGCTCACACTCGTTTTTTTCCTGGCGATTCCCGATACGCCGCCGGAGATGATCCTCATCTCGCTCGTTGTGATTGCGGCCGGCGCGCTGCTCATCCCGACGGAGAACCAGCGCTCGACCCGAGAGCTGCTCGACGACGATATCGAGATCGGCGTTTCTACCGCTACCCGTCGTCTGAAGAGATAGGATTACGCCATGCGCGAGATCGTCATCCCCTTCACTCCCACTGTCAGCTCGAAGGATGGTGCCACCTGGCGAGTGAAAGTCATCGGTCACGAACGGGCGGACGGGATCTGGGAAGGATCGATCGAGTTTCGCACGGAAGGAGCGCGTCGCATCACCAGGATGGAGACGACGCAACTGAACCGCGACGGCATCGAGTCATGGGCGACGACTCTGGCGCCGGTCTACTTCGAGCGAGCGCTGGATCGCGCGCGGCCGCGCTGAAATCGAGGCGGCATCGGTCATCATCTTCCGTCCAGCTCGCAAGTTACGGCTGACGGCACTTCGATTGCTTTCCTCGAAGTGAGATCAAGCTGCTGTCAAAAAGAGGGCGTACCATCGCCCTCTTTTTTTTTTTGATCAGGAGAACGATCTATGGTGAGTATCTGGATTTGTCAGGGAGTGTTCGGCGCCATCGCCCTCATCGCATGCGTCCGCGCCTCGATATCGGCACTGCGCCGGGACCGCCGCATGAGCTTCCAACTGACGCTCGCCGGCGCATTCGCGTTGATCTTCTTCATCACCGTCGATGGGGCAAGAGTAGAAATGATGCTCGTGGCGGTGCTGGCCATCGTGGCCGGAGCGCTCATGATGCCCGCGGCTCGCTTCCGTTCCGTGCACGACCTGCTCGACGACGACATCGAGGTCGGCGAGTCGACGGCCACTCGACGATTGCGAAAGTAGGAGGAGGGATGCGTGAAGTGATCATCCCCTTCGACTCGAAAATGATCGACAGGAACGGAACTGTCTATCACGTGCGGGTCATCGGTTTTGAACGCCCCGACGGGATGTGGGAAGGATGCGTCGAATTCGAAACCGAGTCGGGCGGCCGCGTCAGGACCGGGGTGGAGACCACGCAGCCGAATGGCACAGACCTCGAGGACTGGGCCACGAGTTTCGAGCCGGATTACCTCGAGAGTGCATTGGCGCGAGCCGCGCTGAAGGTGCGGCATGCGGTGCCACACAAGACATGAAAGGCGGCCTCGCGGCCGCCCTCATGTCTCTCTGCAACTGCGTTGCTCTCTGGCTCAGTGCTGCATGCGCAGCGTTTCCGCGAGAGCGTAAGCCGGTAAGGGTTTACCGAAGAAGAATCCCTGCATGTCGGTGCAGCGTCTCGCCAGCAGATACGAGAGCTGCTCTTTTGACTCCACGCCTTCGGCGACGACGCGCAGGTCCAGTCCCCTGGCCATCGTGATCATCGCCTGCACCATGGCCGCGTCGTCGGCGCGATTGATCATGTGATGCACGAACGTCGGGGCGATCTTGAGCGTGTCCACGGGCATCTCGCGCAGGTCGGTGAAGGAGACTCCACCGCTGCCGAAATCATCGATCGCCACGCGCGCGCCGAACCCTCTGATCTTCGCCAGGATGTCTCGTGTGCGGAGCGAACGCGCGAGCACCGGCTCGCCGATCTCGAACTCCAGCGCCGAGGCTTCCAGCTTTGCGCCGGCGATGGCCTCTTCGAGGATGCGCTCCAGCGCGCGGTCATGGAACTGGCGCGATGAGAGATTGATCGCCATCCGGAAGTCTTTCATCCCCTCGTCCTGCCACTGTTTGATCTGGCGGCAAGCCTCATTGATGATCCACTCGCCGATCAGACCATCGAGGTTGCCCTGCTCCGCGGCCGGCAGGAACTCCGCCGGCGAGACCAGGCCGATGTCCGGATGGCGCCACCGCACCAGCGCTTCGATGACTTCGATGCGTCCGGTCTGCACGTTCACCTCCGGGTGGTAGTGCAGCTCGAACTCATTGCGGCTGAGTGCCCGGCGAAGACTCGCCACGAGCGAGGCGCGCTCCAGCGCGCGGGCGTTGAGCTCCGGAACGTGGAAGCGGAACATGTTCCGGCCGCGTTCCTTCGCCTGATACATCGCTGTCGTCGCATTCTTCAGCAGCGCGTCGGCACCCATGCCGTCCTGAGGCGAGACCGCGATGCCGATGCTGGCTTTGACGTCGATCGCGTGACCGTCGACAGCGAACTGACGCGAGATCGTGTCGAGGATGCGCTGCGCGGCGATCGCGGCATCGGTGTCATTCGCCATCTCGCCGAGGATGATCACGAATTCGTCACTGCCGAAACGGCCGACGGCATCTTCTTCACGCACACACGCGCTCAGACGATCCGCAACTGCCTTGAGCAGCCGGTCAGCGACGCCATGTCCGAAGGTCGTGTTGATCAGCTCGAAGTGATCGATGTCCAGGAGCATCACCGCCACCGGCTTGCGATGTCTCTTCGCGCGCGACAGCGCGACATTCAGACGGTCGACGACGAGTGACCGGTTCGGAAGCGCGGTCAGACTATCGTGATGCGCCTGGAACTCGAGCGCCTGCGTCGCGCGGCGCTGCTCGGTGACGTCGAACATCGCCGCCTCGATCCACACCTTCTCCGCTTCCACGACGTTGACGTATCTGAGATTCTGGAGCACCCACGCCACCGAACCGTCCTTCTTGCGAATGGCCACCTCGATGTTCGAGAGGGTGCCGAGGTCAGGAAGCGCCGCCATGACCGTCATCGCGTCGGAGACGTTGAAGTAATTCAGCCGGCCGACCGCGAGGAGCTCCTCGCGCGATGCATATCCGAGCATGTGTGCACAGGCATCGTTGCAGTCGAGCAGACGACCATCGGGTGTCTGCCGGAAGACTGCGACCATATCGAGAGCGAAAGGTTGGTCTGCCATAAGGGCTCGCATGTCGATGAAGTACTTCACTTGACAAGCTAGCTCCCGGTCACGGCAACGCCTATCCGTCATCGGTTCGAATTTGGGGTATATCGAAGGATAGACGAGGATCTATCAGGCGATGCCGTGCTCGTGCGCGTAGAGGGTCAGCTCGACCCGGCCGTGCACGCCCAGCTTCTTGTAAATCGCGTGGAGATGGGTCTTTACGGTTCCCTCGCCGATGAAGAGCTTCGCGGCGATCTCTTTGTTGCGCAGGCCCGCCGCGACCATCTTCACGATCTCGGCTTCGCGACGCGACAGCACTTCGGCAGCGTGGCGTAGGCCATTTTGCCGTTCCAGCGCCCGATCGAGTGCCCGGACGATCAGGCTCTGATCGAGGGCCCGCTCGCCGCGGCTCACTTTCCGGACGGAGTCGACGAGCGATACCGCCGCTGCCTCTTTGAGTACCAATCCCCACACGCCCTGCTCCATCGCCTGAAGCACTTCATCCTCTTCCATGGAAGCGGTCAGCAGGATCACGCGCGTCGGAAGATGTTCTTCCTGAATGCGCTTCAGGACCGAGAGGCCGTCGCCATTGGGCATGCGCACGTCGAGAACGATGATGTCAGGGCGATGTTGGCGCACCGCAGCAATCGCGTCCTCGCCCGTATGGCAGGTAGCCAGAACCTGAAACTCTTTGTCGCGGCGGAAGAGCTGCTCGAGACCTTCGAGGATGATCGGGTGATCGTCCGCCAGCACTAACGTCGTCGTCATCGTGTGTAGTGTCTCAGAAATCCCATGGACTGCGGTGGCTTGCCGCCGCCTTGAAGGCGGTCGCTGACGCCGCGCTACCCTCCGAACCCAAGGGGCACGGTCATTGTGACAACAGCGCCGCTTTCCGTCGAGTCGACGGTGAGCGTGCCGTTGAGCGACGACACGCGCTCGGCCAGCACAGTCGGACCGGTGCGTGACTCGCGCATCTCGTCAAGGGTGAGCCGGCCATGGAACGGAAATCCCGTGCCATTGTCGGCCACTTCGATGTGCATCTCACTCCCCTCGGTCCGCACGCCGACGCGGACCACGGAAGCGCGGCCATGTTTCGCGGAATTCGTCACCGCCTCGTGGATGAGGCGAAATGTCTCCTGCCCGATGAAACCCGATATGAGCGGGTCGATGTCGGCGACGTCGAACACGAGACGGACTCCCCACTGCGAGGCGAAGCGCGACCGCAGGTCCTCCAGACGCTGAGCGAAGTCGAACTTCGTCTCGCCGCTGACGGGACGCGGCCGCAACTGCTCGACAAATTGGCGCAGCTCGCGCTGGTCCGACATGATCAGCCCCTGCGTCTCGGTGATCATCCGCCGCGCGTTTTGCGGATCGTTGTCGAGCATGCTGTGCACCGTCTCGAGTTGCAGGACGACGCCGGTGAACGACTGCAGCAGCCCGTCATGAAGATTGCGCGCGACGCGTATGCGCTCCTGATCGACCGCGTCGCGAACAGTCGTGCGGAGTTGCGATGACGCCTCAAACTGAATCGCCAGAAGCGCCGACAGCGGTTCGGTGATCATGAGCGCGAGACCGAGATCGAGCTTTGGACTGGAGACGAACAGACGGCCCTGCAGCGATTCTGCGGCGATCGGAACGGAGAGGACGGGGCCGCGACCGATCTCTTTGCGAATGCGTTGATCAATCGCGTGCGCGACGCGACGCGTCCGCGCATCGGGAAGATGGACTTGATCGCGCGCGCCGACGTGAAACGAGCGAGTGGCCAGCTCGCCGGCGACAGCGCTCTCGAGTCGCAGATCCTCGTCTTCGCGCCAGCGGAATTCACCCTTCGACAGAAAGGCGATGTTGAGCCATGGCTCGTCGCCGTCATCGATGAGCAGAAGCGCCTGCGGCGCCTCGAAGAGATCGCAGCAGCGCTCGAGGCACTCGGCGGCGAGCGAGCGTTGATCCGGCACGATGCGGCGCGGCCATCGCCGCAACTTGGCGCTGACCTCCCCCAGTTGTTGCATGCTCCGGTTCGATGGTAACGCGTTTGCGCCGCACACTCACCTCGGACCGAAGCGTCGTAACGATAGAGATCGGTCCCGTAGTTCTGAAAGTAGGTGCCGGACACGAAGTACAGAACATCACGATTCGTTGGGTGTGGAACCATCAGCGTGCCATTGATCAGCTTGACCTGGTCGCTCTGCTCGACGACCGCGTTGAACGTCGCACCGCCGTCGAGACTTCGATAGAGATCACGAGCTCGAATGCGTTTGACGCGGTTGATCCACCATTGCTCACCTTTCGCCGCGACGATCCGCGGCGGGAAGTCGTAATCGTCAAATGTCGCCACCACGCGCCAACTGCAGCCGTGATCGGTCGAGATGAGCAGATCGCTCTTATGCCACGCCAGCAGCGCCGTACCGCAACATAGGCGCGCGATGAGAACCGATCTCATCGGCTGATTGTGTCCGCCACGGCAAGGATCTGATCACGGATCAGTTGCCGATGGGCAACGAGTCGCTCGCGCGTTCGGCGGCGGACGAGCGCTCGCGCCCCACCGATCACTTCGTCGAGCTCCTCAAACACCTGAAGCGCGACGTAGCCGAGCAAGGGGAGAACGATGATGAGGATGAGGCCGGGGATGCCGCCGATGAGAAGAGCGATGGCGAGCCACGTCAGCGGATAGAACGCGAGCGCAGCGATGAACTTGATCGTGGCGGTCATCTCGTCGGCGCCGGCGGAGAATCGCGACGAAAGAGCGCCGACCAGACGATACGTCGGATAGTGAATCGCCGCTCCGATCAGCGCGAGCGGAAAGAGCAGCAACACGCGGACGACGGCGATCGGCTCGACGCGCGCCGCGAGTTTCTCGGGATCGAGTCGCGCGCCACCCAGCTCCGACTCGAATTGCCGCACTGCTGACGCCAGATGCTCCAGGCGCTCCGGGTCGCGCTCGCGAAGGTAGTGATAGCCGTCGACGAAACGCCTGCGCAGGTCGAGCTCCGAAGCCAGGGCCTGTGGCGCGCCGGCCGAGAAGATGCGCTCCGCCCGTCCGATCAACTCCAGCGCTGCATGGGAATCGGCCTGCAACGTCAAACCCGTGAGCTCCTTCTCGATCTCGGCGGTCAGCGCGAGCACGGCATCGGCCGCGGGATCACCGTCTTCGCCGATCGCCGCAGGTTTCACTTCGATCGACGGGCCGAAACACACCAGGGTCTCGCTGCGGAATGTCTGCTTCGCCGTGTAGTAGATGCCGGTGGGAACGATGGCGATCGACTCCATCTGCGCACCCAGAGCGATGCGCGACACGCCGGTCTTCAATTCGCGCAGACGCGGATCGCTGTGCGTCGTCCCCTCCGGAAAGATCGCGATGCTGCCGCCGCGATGCAGAACGTCACGAGCGCGAGCGAACGTCTCCTGATTCGAGCCGGTAGTCTTGTCCTGCTTCCGATAAACAGGAATCGAATCGAGCGCGCGCACGAAGTAGCCGATGATCGGATATCGAAACAGTGGCGCCTTCGCCAGAAGCGATACGGCGCGCGGCGCGAAGCACAGGATCAGCAGCGGATCGACAAGTCCATTCGGATGATTCGCGGCGAAGATGACCGGCCTGTCGAGCGGCACGTTCTCGAGCCCGACGATCTCGATGCGCCGGAAGAAGAGCCTGAGCAGCCGGCGAAAGAATCGCGTCAAAAGGTCTCTCAACGATCCTTCCAAGCCGCAAACGTCCAGATTCCGCCCGCGATCACGATCGCGACCGGCACGATCAAGAACGCGCGCTCGAGCGAGCTCGCATCGGAAAGCACTCCGATGAGCGGCGGCGATGGAATGTCACCGATCAGATGCATGACCAGCACGGAGAGTCCCAGCGCCGTGGCGCGCTCGCCGGGCGCGACTGCATTCACGATCGCCGAGTTCACCGGACCCGTGCAC
>DASXRT010000062.1:0-63805 GCA_036506455.1 Thermoanaerobaculia bacterium | reverse complement strand
ATAGATCGTGTTGCTTTCATCCATGCCTGTCCATTGCTCGATCACCGATCCATCGGGACGCGGAGCACGATTCACGATCGTCTTGAAAACCGCGCCGGCTCTCGGGTCTTTGGATGAGCGATCGGCAATGCCCGCCTGCAGATGAACGCGCGACGGCCTTTCGAGTATGTATCGCAGGACACCAGTCTGGCGGTCATACACATCGGGCCTGACCGAGACCATCGCTGCCGATTCCTCGGCCGGAAAATAAGACCAGGAGCCGCGCGGCGAACGGAAGCTGAGGTGCAGGCTCCACGCCTCATCGGGAACGATGCTTCCAGCCTCATCCCGGCCATCCCAAGTCAGCGTCGTGCTCCCCGCAGCGACATGCTGATCTCGAGCAAGCTGCTTCACGACATAAGTATCGCGATCGAGAATCGCGGCACTGAGTGTCCCGGATTCATCCGTCGTGAACGTATAGGTGACCGTCTGATGAAGAGAAGGATTGAAAGACGCCTGCGAAACCGTAACGGTGGGTTTTGCGTGTAAAGCGACTGCAGAGCACAGCATCAAAGCGCTGAGTATTGATCGCACGAATGATTGCTTCCTTGGGAATGGATTTTTCGGAGTTGACGCCGCGCAGATGCGTACAGATGGCTTCGCTTAGTTCCGTTGTTCCGTCATGTGAACAGGCCAAGAACGAAAAGTTATTCCGATAAAAGTCGAATGCAAGTTTCTGCACGAGACGCGCGCAGCTGCGGGTACAAGCGCCCGCAAATCAGGCCGAGGCTCTACGCATTGTGGCGCGGCATCGAGCCGTGATGGATTCGGCCGCTACACCTTCGCGCCGAAATAGCGCTCGAGATGGTCGTACGCCTTGCGGATCGTATCTGAGGGCGCGCGCAGCTCGGCGAAGGCATCGCGGAAAATCGATGAAACGCGCGGCAGGTTGCGCTCGCGCAAACCGTAGAGCACCTCGCGCACCGCCTCTGCTTCTCCGGGTGCGAGATCGGTTCGGGCGACTTCGCGTTCCAGCAGTGACTGCGCGGCGCGCAGATCGGCGGGATCGGCCGCTTTCGGTGTCGCCGCCGGGATCTGCGGCGCACGTGTCTCAGCGAGCGGTGCATGCGAGTGCATGTCGACGCCGCTGGGCAGCTCGCGAAGTTGCGACGTGAACTTCCCCATCATCAGGTACAGCTCTTTCTCGTTGGCGAAATTGCCGACGAGACGCGCTGTCTTCGAGAGCTCGAGGAGATCCGACTCCTGCACCATGATGAACGCCTTGGCCCGATCTTCCAGCGTGATCCGTTTCGCATGGACCTTCCACGCGGTCAGCGTTCCCTGAATGTAGCAAGCCTGGCCGGCCCGCACGCTCACCGCTTCGACGGCGACATTCTCTTCGATTCGAATCGAGCCGTTCGTCGATTCGATCTCCGAGTAATTGCCGGAGTTCTGAATGACGAGGTTCCCCGGCGTCTTGATGGAGAGTTGTCCGTGATTGTTGAGTTTGATCTCGGTCCCACGAGGAATGATCATCGTGGGAAAGTTCGATTGGTCTGCGGCTGCGCTCATCTCACACCCTCCTTCTCCCTATGAATGCCGGAGGCAGCGGATCGAAGTTGCTGTAGTCCTTGCTCGTCCTGGACCGGATCAGAAGCGAGGCTTCATTGTTCCATTCGTAATTGAGGATGTAAATGCGCGGATCGATGGGAATGTACGTCCCGGGTGCTTCCAGATCGCTGCGCACCTCGTAATGCAGATGGGAGTTCGTGCTCCATCCTGTCGAACCGACCGTGGCGATGACGTCGCTCTGCTTCACGTGCTGGCCGGCGCGGACGTTGATCGTATCGAGATGTCCGTAAATGGTGATGAAGCGATCGGCGTGGTTGATGACCACGACGTTCCCGAAGCGCCACCAGTTCACGCTTCGCCGAAGCGGATAGCGGCCGGCAAAGGTTACGACGCCATCGGCGGTCACGTAAACGGGCGTGCCGCGTGGCGCCGAGAGATCGAGTCCTCTGTGGAAGTCGGTCACGCGCGTAAACGGATTGATGCGAGACCCGAACGGTGACGTGAGTACGAACTGATCGTTCGGCACCGGAAGAATCGAGGGCGTGTGCCGCACCATCTCCGAGTTCGCACGCTCGTATTGCTGGAGCAGCTCGAGTTGCTCCTGCAGGCGTTTCATGGCGTTCTTGAGCGACATCTCGCGGTGACGCGCGTCGGTGAGCTGCTCGCTGGTCGTGTCACGGCTCTGCAGCGGAGTGGAGAATCCCCCCTGTCCGAGGGAGCGGTCGAGGCCGTAGACGGTGATGAGCTTCTCGACGCGGACGCGGTGCTCTTGGAGAGTGCGCTCGATCGAGGACATCTGCACGACGTTCTCGCGCAGGCGCTGGCGCTGGATATCGCGCTCCTGCCGCATCGAATTCAGATAGTTGGTTTTGTAGACGCGGCGGATGACGGTCGGAGCCGCGACCATCGAACCGATCACGCCGGCCAGAACGAGGCAGAGCGCACAGATTCCCATCAGCACGCGGCGGCGGTCGAAGAAGAAATACCGCACGCGGCGACGGATGTCGCTCGGATGAACCTGAATCTCGATCATGACCGTGTCCCGCCCCCAAAGCGGCGGGTCTATCAATATAACACGGCGACGTGCACAGGTTCAGTTGCAACACAGGCCGGCCTTGACGAGACCGGCGCCGGGGTATAAGCAAGGAGCGCGTGAGATTCATCATCGAGCAGCTACATCTGACCGATCCGTCCGGCAAACCGATTCCGTATACCTCGCCGAAGGTCTTCCACTCGGCGGACGGCGAGGATACCGAGCGCGTCCTTCTCGAGTTCGTCGAGACGGACGGAGCGCACATCGTCGGTGACGTGTCCCTCTTCCCGGGTTATCACGGCGTTGCGACGGCGAGGAAGGGCGACGAGGTTTACACGCTGCATGTCTATCCGGGCAGCGATCGGCTTTCGATCAAGTAAGAGGGCGCATGCGCCGCTTGAGCAGCGTCGGAATCAGCACGATTGAAATCATGAGGACGGCCACGATCGCCAGTCGCTTCAACGCATCGCCCTCGGTCATCGTCCCGTTGAACAGCGCATCCGAGCAATAGGCAAAGACGAAGTTCGACGGCGCGAGGCCGATCGCGGTGGCGAAGACAAAGTCCGAGAGACGCACGCCGGCGACGCCCGATCCGTAATTGAGCACAGCAAACGGAAAGAGCGGAATCAGGCGAAGGACGAGCAGCGATTTGAACCCGGCGTGATCAACCTGCTTCGTCACGGCGGTGCCGACGCGACCGAATTTCTGCAGCAGGCCCTCGCCGACGAAACGTCCGACGAGGAATGACATCGTCGCGCCGAGGACGCCGCCGATCATCGCGTAGGCGCCGCCCAATTTCCATCCCCAGATGAAGCCGGCGACGATGATGAAAAGGCTCGCCGGAATCGCGAAGATGCAGCCGATCGCGTAGAGGGCGATCAGTATGAGCGGACCGTACCAGACGCCGCGGGAGAGCTCCACGGCAGCGAGGACCTCATTGCGATTCAGGTGTTGGCGAAACGGAGAAAAGTAGATCGCGGCGATCACACCGGCGACGATGAGCAGCACCGCGAGCTTCGCCACCCCGCGACGCGTCATCAATGCGGAGCCGTCTCGACGTGCACGATGTTGTTCGAGTACGTCTCCGCGGCCAGACCGAGCGTGCGCAGGACGACGTCGAACGCTTGCCGGCAGGGCACATTCGTGAAGAGAAATGTCCCGGTGCCCTGCACCTGCGGATCGATGAGCAGGTTCTTGATGCCGCACTGCCGCTGCATCGACTTGAGGATCACTCGCGCCTCGACGTCCTTGACGTCGATCGTCACAGACGGCTCACCGGGACTGCGCACCCAGTAGCGATCGTCCTCGACAATGAGCTCGACCTTCCCGGCGGCGACGAGAGCACGCAACGCGGTTTCGGGCGCGACTTCGCGCGCGCGATACGTCACGACCGGATCGTTTCCGAGAAGAATCTGGACGTGCTTCGGCAAGTACATCTCCAGTGCGCCGACGGCCTCGGTGAGAGGCTCTTTCACGATGTAGACGTCGACTCTCTTCGCGTTGTACGGAGAACGGCGTACGGAGATGCTCGCCATCGCGGGCGCAGCCATCAGCAAAATGACAACGAGAAGTTTTTTCATGCGGCCGACTCCACGATCAGGGCGATCCCCTGTCCTCCTCCGATGCATGCGGAGGCGAGGCCGTAGCGCTGTTTCCGGCGGCGCAGCTCGTAGAGAAGTGTGAGGACCAGCCGCGTCCCCGACGCCCCGAGCGGATGACCGAGGGCGATCGCGCCGCCGTTGACGTTGAGCTTTTCCATGTCGATGCCCAGCTCCTTCGCCACCGCGAGGATCTGTCCGGCGAAGGCCTCGTTGATCTCGATCAGATGGATATCGCCGAGCTTCATGCCGGCTTTCTGGAGCGCGATCTGCGTCGCCGGAACGGGACCGATACCCATGATCTCGGGATCGCATCCGGCGATTCCCCAAGACACGATGCGGCCGAGCGGCGTCTTCCCCTTTTGCTTCGCTGTTTGCGCTGTGGTCACCGTCACCATCGCGGCGCCGTCGACGATTCCGCTGGCGTTGCCGGCGGTGACAAAGCCGTCTTTCGAGAATGCGGGCTTGAGCCTGGCGAGACCTTCCATCGTGGTATCGGGGCGCATGTGATCATCGGAGGTGATGTTCTCGCCCTTCTTTCCGACGGGCACGGCGACGATCTCTTCCTGCAGCCTGCCCGCGTTCATCGCTTCCGCGGCGCACGTCTGACTGCGCAGCGCGAACTTGTCCTGCTCTTCGCGGGAGATGTTGTATTTGCGGGCCAGGTTCTCCGCGGTCTGGGCCATGTATAAGCCCGCGTAGGTGTCGAGCAGCGCGACCATCAGCGAGTCTTCCATCGGTGCCTGGCCGAGACGCAGACCCTTGCGCGCTCCGCGAACGACGAACGGCGCCTGCGACATGTTCTCCATCCCGCCGGCGAGGACCGTCTTCGATTCATCGAGCTCGATCTGTTCGGCGGCGTTGATGATCGACTGAATGCCCGAGCCGCAGAGACGATTGACCGTGAGCGCGGGAACCTCTTTCGGCACTCCCGACTTCAGGCCGACATGCCGTGCGCCATAGATGGCGTCGCCGGATGTCTGCAGCGCATTGCCGACGATCACGTGATCAATTTCTTGCGGCGCGAACCCGCTTCGCGAGAGCGCCTCTTTTGCAGCGATGACTCCAAGGTCGATGGCGCTGATGTCGGTGAAGTGGCCGTTGTACTCGGCCATGGGGGTTCTCGCGCCGTCGATGATGACGATGTCTTTCAAATCGGCTCCTCAAAAGCGAAATGCTGAATGTTGAATGTTGAATGTTGAATGTTGAATTCCCCGCGCAACATTCAACATTTAGCATTCAACATTCAACATTCAACATTCCTCGTCCTCTCCACAGAAGGGCGATCGCCGCAACTTCGACCACGGTCATGACGATGCTCCCCTCGATCCCAAACCCACCACCCGTCACCAGAGGCGGTCCTATGACCATCGTCGTCAACAGCGACTCCCGCGCTGCGAATCCACTGACCTCGTATCCCAGGATCGGTCCGGACATCATGTTCCAGGCGAAATGCAGGCCGATGGGCATCCAGAGCCGCCGATAGCGCTCATATGCGAGCGCCAGCACGATGCCGCCGATGAAGATGTTCAGCAGTGCAAGCGCGGTGACATCGGAGTTGCGCGCGTGGAGCGCGGCGAAAACGACTGACGACGACGCGATGGCAAACCAGCGCTTCCAACAACGCAACAACTGATAGGGATAACCGCGAAACAGCAGCTCTTCATGAAGCGCGGCCGGAATGAACACCGTGATCGTCTCGACCACCGGAAATCCATGGCCGCGCACGTGTCGAAGCGGCGTGAGCGCGACGATGAGAACGTCGGCCGTGCCGATCAGCGCGACGGCGAACAGAATCCCGAACAAAAGTTCACGCGCCGCATCGCGCGGCGCGGCGCGGAGTCCGAGATCCCATCGGCCGTGATACCAGAGCGCAATTGTCGCCACGGTCGCGCAGCAGGCACTGATCAATCCGATCCACTGAAAGAACGGGATGCGGATCGAGAGGCCGATCCAGAATATGGCAAGATAGAACGATACGAATAGCGCGAGAGGAGTGACGATCCGGTCATGACGAAGCACGCCGGCGACATCGCCGCGCTCATTCTGCGCATAGCGATCGGCCTGATCTTCATCCCTCATGGTTACTCGAAGGTCTTCGGCTCCGGCGGCGTGGCCTCCTTCGCTGCCGATCTTCCCGGCTATCACATCCCCGCCTTCCTCGGGTACATCGCCGCCTACGCCGAGTTCTTCGGCGCGATTCTGCTCATCGCCGGCCTTCTCACCCGTCTCGATGCCTTCCTCCTCGGCTGCACAATGGCAGTGGCAGTGGCCGTCGTGCAACTCCCCGATGCCCTGAACGGCGCGCAGCCGGGCGCGAACAGATTCTTCGAGGCGATGAAGGGAATCGAGATGCCATTGTCTCTCTTCGCGGGATGCGCGGCGCTCGTGCTCATCGGCGGCGGACGATTTTCGCTCGATGCCCTGCTGCGGATCGAAGAGCGGCTCCGCAAAAAGAAAGCGGCGGCCGAGGCCGCCGCTCTCCCCGCATCGCCTTCGTGATCAGTCGAGGCTCGTCGAGCTCGGAATCGCAGTGATTCCATCTCGAGATCCGAACATGATCCCGGTCTCCACTTCGACGGCTTTGCCGTCCTGAACGTATGGCTTGAACTTCCACTGCAGGAGCGCCTCGGTGATCTTCGTGGCTTGATCGGAGAAAGCGCTGATGACGTGGACGTGACGCACAGCGCCCTTCTTGTCGATGACGATCCGCACCGGAACAGGATTGAACCGGCGGACGTCGAAGATCGGATCGGTCCTGTACTCGATGTTCTTCGCCAAGGCGTAGTTCTGAACGCAGACCGGAGAGTCTCCTCCGCCTCTTCCTGACGTGGCTCCCGCCTCCGCCGGCAACGTCATGCGGTTCATGTCGCCGATGAGGCTCTCGAGCATCTCGACATCCTGACCGGTGAAGACGAACTGAATGGTGTGACACCGGATCTGCGTGGCCAGCACGTACCAATGCAATTGCGCGACGTGTGACACGTAATCGAAGCGCGCGAACGAATGGCCGGCGATCGTGACTTCGGTTGGTGAACGTTCCACTTCGTAGTAGGGCTGCAGGTGTTCCTTGCTGAACTTGATCATCTCCAGTGCATTGCCGGCGGGCGCGTGGACGAAAAACATGTCCTGTGCAGAGATCAGCACCGTCCCTTTAGTTGGACGTTTGAACGTCGCCGCTGGGATCAGTTGAGCCAGAACATAGCCGCCTCTGTCCGAGGGTGGCGGACCCTGGACAGCCTCCATCCAGTCGGGCGGCAGCGGATAGGTGAGACCGAGGTAACGGTTCTGATAAACATTTCGAGCGACGCGGCCCTCTTCGGGCAGAGGAGTGGCGCGATCGCTCGCACTCGGCTCCGCGCCTTTCACGAGAATCACTCCGGTAGGCAGTTTGCCGGCCGGCATTGGCGCAAAGTCACCGCCGTTCGGTAAGGCTTGTTCGGGCGGCGTTTGCGCGGCGACGTTTCGAGATCCGATCAGAAACAGTGACAAGCACAGGAACACCGGTTGCAAGAATTCGCGACGGAACATGTTCCTCCTTTTTCCCAAAGGGGCAGGCCGTTGATGTTCGCGCATCAACGGCCTGCGGAAGCGCAAGACCTACAACGACCGTAAGAAATTCAGGACGTCTTGCTGCTGAGCTGCTGACAGGTTGTTGAAAAAGATGAACGACGAAGTATTGGCCTCCGAGCCGGGGCTGTTATGGGCGAGGATCGCGTTCCGCAGATTCCTCGTCCGGCCGTCATGAAGGAAAAAGATCCGCTGTCCGGCACCCCACAGTGGAGCAGTCCGGAACTCATCACCACCCGCGCCACCCTGCGAGACGTTGTCTGCCAGTTCCGTCCCCATGTGATGAATCTCGAGATCGCTGAATAGATTCGCGTTCGCGTTACTCAGACTGGGTGTGAACTTCGAGGCTGTGGTCCGAATCGTCGGCGTGTGGCATGTCGCGCAGCCGACGGCGCTGAACAGATTTCGCCCGTTGGCAATCGAAGTCGCTCCGCCGGGTGTCGTCGTCGAGGGCGTGGGCGGTGCCAGGAGCCGCATGAACATTGCGAACGCGACGGTGTCGCTCATGACTCCCTCGCTCACTCCGTCAAAATGCGTGATGTCTTCCGGCGTCGGATTGATCTTGCACGCCGCTGGCAGACCCTGGTTCATGCCCTCACCCGGAAGCGGACGCTCCTGCGTGAACAGTTCGTTGGCCACCCCCATCTCGACGAGGTAAGCCTCGCCGGCGAAGATCTCCAGCGACTTGTTCTGCGCTTTCCAACCGAAGCGAGTGATCGTCCCGGTGTTGCCCTCGCGGTTGAACGTACCGGTGACCCCGAAGTTGTTGTTCAGGTTTGCGGCCGCGTTGGCGAGCAGGGTCGATTCCTCGATGTTCTCGATCAGCCCGGACCCGAACGTTGGAGTGGGAATCCGGAAAATCACGTTGTTGGTGGCCACCGCTGTCGCGAAGCTGGGCTGCGAGATCGTGCAACTGCCAGCATCTATGCGCCCTGTGATCGTGTACAGATCTTCGACGCCACCATTGGGACGATTGACATCGGGCACACCATTGGTGAAGAAGAACGGGAAACGCGCCTCGCGCACCGGTCCGTTGACCGTGATGAACGAGGGAATGGTATTCCGCGCTCCATCGGCCGTCGCGTCGGCAATCTCGGGATTGACCGCCGGAGCCGTACCGCCGACCGCCGGCTGTGCGTGACACGCGACGCAACTTCTGGAGTTGTAGCGAGGACCGAGACCGGAACCCTCCTCGCCGGCCACCGTTCCGGAAACCGAGTCGATCTCCTGGAAGTCGTCTTTACCGGCATTGAAGAAGTTGAGGATGTTGGCCGGATTGTTCGCGGCGACTGACGCCAGCGGCTGACCTGCGCCTGGCGCGCCACCACGGACTCCGGGATCGGTTTGCGCAAAATCCTGGAGAGAAAAAGTCAGACAAAGAAGTAACGCTAACGGGACGACCCGTCGAGTCATGAGCACCTCCATCAAACTGGTTGTTGTGAGAGAGGACGCTTGCGTAAGAGGATCGGAGGGGCGCGGCAAGACGAGGCTTTCCCCCGGTACGCTACCGTCGTATGCCGACGGATGAACGCTGTCGCCAGACAGATCAAGCGTTGTTGCCGCGCCGGATGCCGAGAGATAGGAAACGATTTGGCTGTTGCCTATGGGGTGACGTTGGTACGTAAGTCCATACCTACGAAAATGGTGAGGGAAAAACAAAAATGCGGTAGGCGCCGGCTTATTAAACCGGCGGGTTGCGAAACGCCGGACGGGCCGGTCGAGAAACCGGCCCTACACCTACTGCTGCGCCACGTCCTCGACGATGATGCCGATGTTCTTGCAGCCGCTGGCGCGGGCGAGGTCGAGGAACGTCATCGTGGATTCGTAGTCGACATCGCGGCCGCCGGAGAAAAACACCATCTTGCTGGTGTTCCCTTTGAGGATGTCGCGAATGCGATTCGGGAACTGCTCCATGGTCATCTCTTCCTTGTTGATGAAGACGCGATTGTTCGCCGCGAGGCGCAGGACGATCTGATCCTGAATCGCCGAGGGAGGAAGGTTCGACGGCGCCTTCGGCGGAACGCGCACCAGGTAACCCATCTGCACGACGGGCGTGATGACCATGAAGATGATCAGAAGCACAAGCACAACGTCGACGAGCGGCGTGACGTTGATGTCGGATTTGACGGTACCGCTGCCACCTACTTGCATGGGTTATGTTCCTTGACCGGGCGCCTTCTTCGGCTGGGCGATGAGACCGACATCGTTGAAGCCGACCTCACGACAGGCTTTCAGGACGTCGAGAACGTCGCCGTACTTCACCATCTTGTCGCCCTTGACGGCGATCTCGCGATCGGGAGTGCGCTGATGGATCTGTTCCAATTCGGACTGCACCTGATCTTTGCGCACGACGCTCGAGCCTAGATAGACCGAGCCGTCGGCTTTGACCGAGATCTGGAGCTGCTTCTCGGTGTCGGGCGTCCGTTCCGGCTCTTCGGTGACCGGCAGGTTGATCGGCACGCCTTTCTGCAGCATGGGCGTGACGACCATGAAGATGATCAGCAGCACGAGACACACGTCGACAAGCGGAGTGACGTTGATCTCCGAGTTCATCGCCGCCTTCTGAAACTTGCCGACTGAGCTATGCCACCGATGACTTATCATGCGCGGCCCCCGCTTCCTTCATGAAGTAGATGGACATCTCCGAGCCGGAGTTGGACATCTCGACAGTGAAGCGGTCGATGCGGTTCTGGAAGTAGTTGTAGGCCCAAACCGCGGGAATCGCGACGAACAGACCGAACGCCGTCGTGACGAGAGCTTCGGCGATACCGGCCGAAACCGAGGCGATGCCGCCACCGGAAGTAGCCATCTTGCCGAACGCGTTGATGATCCCGATGACGGTTCCGAACAGTCCGACGAAGGGCGCGGTGGCACCGATCGTCGCGAGCACGCCGAGATTCTCTTTCATCTCAGCGACGGTGATCATGGCCGTGCGGTCCATGCCCTGTCGGGCCGCTTCGACGGCCACCTCGATATCGCCGGTCCGTTTGTCACGGCGCGTCGCTTCGAACTCGAGAAGACCGGCGGCAATGACCTTCGCCAGATGGCTGTCCTTGTACTTCTTCGTGACCTCGATGGCCTGACCGTAGTCTCCGCGCGTCAGAAGGTTCGACAGCGCTCCGAGGAGCTTGACCGACTGATTCTTCGCCTTCGTGAAGACCAGGTAGCGCTCGACCATGACCCAGATCGAGTAGATCGACATGATGAGCAAGACGAAGACGACGCCCTTGGCCATGTTGCCCATCGAATGCCATAACGCGGTGGGACTCATATCCATGGTGTGGTTCCTCCATCGCGAATCCGGCCTCACGGCCGGACGCGCGTTTCTTTAATTCAGTTTGAAGTTGACGGTCAGGTTGAAGATGACATCGACCGGCTGGCCGTTGAGCGTCCCCGGTTTGAACTTCCAGCGCTTCACCGCGTCGACCGCGGCTTGATCGAGGCCGAACGGCAGCGGCTTGAGCACCTGCACGTTCGTGACGTTGCCGGTCTTGTCGATGATGCACTCCACGATGACGATGCCGGCGATGCGCGCCTTGCGCGCCACCTCCGGATACGTCGGCTCGACGCGGGTGATGACCACCGGCGCCTTCACATCGCCGCCGACGCGCAGCGGCACCTCCGGTTTCGGCGCCGTGTCGGTGATGACGCCGCCGACGACACCGCCGACGACACCGCCCTCCACGCCGCCTTCCACCCCCCCTTCCACACCACTCGAGGCACCCTGAACGGTCGCCGGCGTCTCGACCGGCTTGATCTGATCGGGCACCACAGTAGGCGCGAGGTTCTGAATGTCCTTGGGAACTTCGACCGGCTTGACCGGCTCGACTTTCGGAGCGGCTTTGGGTGGGGGCGGTGGAGGGGGCGGGGGCGGCGGGGCAGCGGCAACCGAATATTGCGCGACCTGCGCCGGCGAGTTGTTCGGAAAATCGACGGTCCAGATGGCGCCGAAGAGCGTGCCGGCGATGACGATCACGTGCAGCGCGATGGAAACCGGGAGCGTCATGTACTTCTGGATCCCGGCCCTGTGTTTGCGCGACTCGACGACTGTGGTTTCGAACATTGTCGGTTAGCTCTTCTTTTGCGCGGCCGCAGCCTTTTCCGCCTTCTTGATCTCGATGTATTTGTTTCGCAACTGGTCCGCCTGCGCGAGCAGGGCTTGCTGCTTGACTGGATCGGTCTCCATGAGCGCCTGCTGGCGATAGAACAGACTGAGATAGATGATCGCGTCGGCGTAATTCGGCCTCATGTTGATGGCGCGCTGCAATGCCGCTTCGCCTTTCATGATGATGGCCATCTTCTCCGCCGGATCCGCAGGCGGATTCTTTAACACTTTGTCGAAACAGACCACCCCGTAGAAATAGAACGCTTCGGGGTTGTTCTTGTCGAGCAGGGTGATCTTCTCGTACCAGTTCAGCGATTCGTTGAAGTTCCCCTGCTTCGAATAGAGCGTGGCGATCGACCGCACGGCTTCGATGTCGGCGGGATGCGTCTTCAGCCATTCGCGGAAGTAGTTGATCGCTTCGCTCTGGCGGTTCGCGTTGAGATACAAATTGATCAGCGCCTCGCGGGCGATGCGGTCATCGGGACGCTTCTGCAGATATCGGCGCAGATCGGCCGCGGCCAGGTCCGCGTTCTTCTCGTTGGCCGGCGACTTGTCTTCCGGAACGTACATCCCGATACGGGAGTAGCCGATCATCCGCTCCAGCTCGGGAAAGCTCTTCGGATCGATCTGTCGCGCCTTCGTGTAGTGCGCGAGCGCGGCCTTGTAGTCTTCGTGGTTGTAGGCGTTGTTCGCTTCGCGGATCTCCATCCGCGCTTCCACTTTCCGACAACTGGTGAGGGATAAAAAGGAAAGTGAGAGTGCCATGAAAAGGCACAACTTCGTTTTCATTTAGCTCAGAACTCCCAGGTTGTCGTTCGCGAACTGATTCCGCGGGACGCTGTCAGGCTGTTGGCTGGCCCGCTCCAGGCAATGTGGCTGGCGAATATACAGATCGCGTTTTTCACCGTCAAGCGCTGAAACCAGAAGTCTTAGGGAAAAAAGTTCGCTCAAAAAAACTTTACGTCACGGCTGTGGGTTAGACAGCCATTTAGGGTGGAAAGAAACCGTAGCTGGTAGTTGGTCGCGGGTAGCTGATGCCTTTGGGCAGGAGGCACCAGCTACCAACTACGAACGACCAACCGCGAATCACTAGTACGACGGTTTGAACTCACTGGTGAGCGCCGAGATCGTGTCCCACAGCTCGGGGAAAAGCGGCTCGCGTGTCCCCGACTCGAGTTGCGCGGCCGGCACGCCCTTGAGCGACAGCACTTTCGAGCCGATGATTCGGAAAGCCAGCCGCATGTGCGTGAATCGCCATTTCATGAATGCTTCGTCGTAGTCGAGCAGTGCCTGAATCAGGCGAAACACCTCGTAGTGGGTGCGCGGATCGCGTTCGATCTCGATCACGGTGACGGAGCGCCTGCGCAGCAGCTCTTCGAAGCGCGGCCAGATCAGCTTTCCCGCCTCGAGCAGTTTGTTGAATCCGGGCGACTCCTGCCCACTCCCCCGCCCCAGCGCGCCGACCCGGAACTCGTGGTAGTCGACCGGCGCCATCGTCTCGAGGATGATGATCTGCTCGCGCAGGAGGTCGATCAACAGGCGGCAACGGACGAGCAGATCCGCGGCAAGGTTCAGTTGCTCGCGACCGATCGCCTCGGCCACGCGGTGCAGCTCGTAATCGATCTGTTTGAGCCACAGCTCCGCCGCCTGATGCGTTGTCTGAAACAGAGCCTCGTCAGGATTGACGAGCTTCTCGACCGGTTTTTGCAGCTCGAGGAGCTCGGGAACGCGGACGTAACGCTCGTAATCGGTCTCGCCGCGGCCTTCAAGGATGGGACCGGTGTGTGCCGTCATATGTGCTGAGTGCTGGGTGCTGAGTGCTGGGTGGGACTCAGCACCCAGCACTCAGCACTCAGCACCTCAAACCAGCTCCAGGATGTGACCCAGTTTCTTTTTCTTGGTCTCGAGATACTTCTGCGTGGTCTCCGACGGGGCGATCTCCAGCGGTACGCGTTCGACGATCTCGAGGCCGAAGCCTTCGATGGCCACGTACTTCGCGGGATTGTTCGTCATCAGCCGGATCTTGCGGACGCCGAGGTCGCGGAGGATCTGGGAGCCGGTGCCGTAGTCACGGATGTCGGGCGCGAAGCCGAGCTTTGCATTCGCCTCGATCGTGTCGTCGCCCTGGTCCTGCAGCTCATACGCTTTCAGCTTGTTGATCAGACCGATGCCGCGCCCCTCCTGCAACAGATAGAGGATGACGCCCTTCTTCTCGGCCGCGATGAGCTCGAAGGCGCGCTCGAGCTGGTCGCCGCAATCGCAGCGGCTCGAGTGAAACACATCGCCCGTCAGACACGACGAGTGCACGCGTACGAGGACCTCATCGTCTTCCTTGATCTCCCCCATGACCAGCGCGACGTGCTCCTCGCCGGTGATATCGCTCTTGTACGCGTGAACGCGGAAGTCGCCGTGGTCGGTCGGCAGGACCGGCGAGGCGAGGCAGTGCACGTGCCGCTCCGTCTGCATCCGATACTTGATGATGTCGGCGACGGAGATGATCCTGAGATTGTGTTGGACGGCGAACTCACGAAGGTCCGGTAGCCGGGCCATCGTGCCGTCTTCGTTCATGATCTCGCAGATGACCGCGGCCGGCGTCATGCCGGCGATCGTCGCGAGATCGACGGATGCTTCCGTCTGTCCGGCGCGCTTCAGCACGCCGCCTTTCTTGGCGCGAAGCGGAAAGACGTGGCCCGGTCGCAGAAGATCGGCCGGCCGCGTCTTCGGATCGATGGCGACGCGCACCGTCTCAGACCGATCGTGCGCGGAGATGCCGGTGGTGATGCGGCCACGCGCCTCGATCGAAACGGTGAAAGCCGTTCCGTATGGCGAAGTGTTCTGCTCGACCATCAGCGGCAGGTCGAGCTCACGGCACCGCTCCTCAGTCAACGCGAGGCAGATCAATCCTCGCCCGAACCGGGCCATGAAGTTGATCGACTGGGGAGTAACCTTCTCCGCGGCGATGCAGAGGTCTCCTTCATTCTCGCGATCCTCATCATCGACGATGATGACGAATTCACCGCGACGATAGAGCTCGGCTGCTTCGTTAACGGTGGCAAAGGGCATGGTTTACTCGACTCGAAGTTCGCGGGTGAGATTGTAGCTCTGCTGCCCGCCGGTGCCGGTGATGGCGACGGTCAGCGTGTATGAGCCGGGATCGACGTCACTGAGAGGAACACTCCCGCGGAGCAGGTAGCAACCGGGCGACGCCTTGATCGAATCGGGGACGTATTCTTCGGGATCGGACGAGATCGTGCCGTCCTTGCCGGCCAGCTTCAACTGAACTTTCACAGGCAGGGCATTCTCCGAGATCACGCCGCTGCAGTATTCGGCAGCCCAGCCGAGGTCCTGATCCTTTTTGAAGTGATCAAGCGACGCGATCACGAAGGGATCCGCGCCGCTTTGTGGTTTCAACGAATTGGTGTCCGCGAGCAGCGTCAGCTTTCCGGCGCCAGCGGGCCTGGCAATCGGACGCGGAGCGTCGATGATGGTCTGCGTCTTCTTCACCGTCTCCGTCGTACTCGTTTGGGCAGATTCCTGCGCGGGCACGATCGTGCGATCGTCCGTCAGGCGCGACGCCGCCCACTCCGGAACCGTCGTCAGATCGGGAGAAACGATGTAGCTCCTGATCGCGCCCGGCAGCGCCATCGTGAAGTCGGTGCGCTGCGGATCGCGATGCACGCGATCACCCGTGAAGTCATGAATGAACACGACTTCGATCTTCGGAACGCCGAACTTCGCTGCCGCTTCGTGCGTGTACGTCCAGACGTCTTTCGCCGCCATCTGCCGGCCGCCGGTGGGATCGTTCGGATCGAAACCCTGTACGTTGCCGGATTGGCTGCTTTGATGCGATGCCTGCACGTCCAGGTTCCGCGGAAATCCGAGGACGATGAGAGTTCGTCCGCGCTCGGTGAGTGAGCCGCGGACATCGCCTTCCTTGAATTGCCTGTCCGCGAATGCCACCCGCGATTCGAACTCGGTTCGGAACTCGTTGCGCGGAGTGCCGGGCGTCGGATCACGGCGGGCGAAGAACAGATCCATGAGATCGCGTGCCTCGTCGTCGGTCTTGACCTTTCGCCAGGCCTGCTGCTCGTCGGCCGTCATCAACCACTTCGCCGGTCCGTTGGCGAAAGCGCGTGGATTGGATTGCGCGGCGAGGGGGAGCGCGATCAGGAGTGCGGCCAGCGTGCGGATCATGGTGTTTGGTCGTGGGTCGTAGGTCGTAGGTCGTGGGGGCTTCAGCGCCAAAAGGCCCCCACGACCTACGACCGACGACCTACGACCTGACAATTACTTCGACGACGTCGTCGTTGCTGCGGCGGGCGCAGCCGCCGGCGCAATCGCCGCCAGCTTCAGACTCTGCTCCGCCGTCCAGCTTTGCTTGCTCACCTGATCGTAGACCTTCACGCGCAGCGTGTAGTCGCCGGCAGGAAGCGGTGTCTTCATCTCGCCGAGCGGAATGCCGGCCATGATCGCGTACTGTCCCACGCCCGGAGCACCGGTCAGCGGTAGCGGCGTGGCGTCGGTGATCGGCGCGCTGATCGTGCGGCCGGGCTTGTCCTTCGTTCCGGCGCCGACCAGTTCGAGCTTCACCTGCAGCTTCGGCATGTTCGTGGCCGGGTCGATCCCGGGATTGACGACCTCGACGAAGTAGGTGATCTCATCCTTGTTCGAGAAGACGTGATCGCCTTTCGGAACGATCTTCACGCGGCCGAACGCGTACGGCGCGCCGGCCAGCGCGGCCGTGTCGGTCTGATGGACATCGCTGGCGAGCACGAGCCGGGAGATGCCGGCCTGCTCCTTCGCGAGCGGTTTGAGCTCGATCGTCTGCGTGGTCATCACGACCGGCTTGTTGTCCTTGTCGGACAGACCGAGCGTCGCTTTGTACGTCCCCGGCTTCAAGTTCGTCAGGGAACGGTCGAAAAAGAGATCACCGTTGGAGGTCGAGAGTGTCGCCGGCTCTTCGAAGATGGCGACGGCATTCCCTGATGAATCCTCGATCGTGCCGAAGAACGTCGTCACCTGCTCGGCGGTGAGACCCGCCGGCTTCGGGACGTAGAGCTGGAGGGGCACGTAGTAATCGCCCGTCGGCGAAAGCAGCTCCGTGTACGTGATGCCGGCGGATTTGTACGGATTCGTCTTCGCCGTCTTGAACTGCTCGACCGCCGTCTTCAGCGATTCGGTCTTGAACGCGCCGATGCTGGCCGCCGCAGGCGTCATGGTCGGCAGCGATTGCTGCGAAGAGGGTGCTCGTTCGGCCGCAGGTGCAGCCTGCGGTTTCGGCACCTCTGTCAGATTCGGGTTCACGATCGTCGCCTGAAGCGAGCGGCGCGTCAGATCGGCCACGTCGATGCCGCCACCGCGTTGCAGCGTCCACGTATTGTTCTGGAACTGATCAGCGAATGCGACGCGCAACGGCTGGTTTCCGAGAATAGGACTCTTGCCCGTCTCGTAGACCCAGATCTGCGTCGGGATCTGCTGCTGGTCGGTCGTGCGGGTGCCTTCGCCCGGCATGGCGATCGATGAGGCCGAACCGCCCGTTCTCTCGATGCGCGACGGTGCGCCGAGGAGGATGAGGATGCGGGCGCGCTCGGTGAGTGATCCTTTGCGACGTCCTTCGGAGAAATGGTCGTCGGCATACTTCACCGCGGAATCGAAGCTGTCGCGATATTCATTGACCGGCGTGCCCGGCGTCGGATCGCGGCGAGCCCAGAACAGATCGATGAACGCTTTGGCGTCGGCGTCGGTCTTGATCTGGTTCCATTTCGACTGCTCTTCAGGCGACAGGATGAACTGCACGGGGCCCCTGGCCCAGTTCTGAACCTCCGGCGAAAGTTGCGCGAACGCGCTGCCGGCGATGATCGCCAAGGCAATGCAGGCAATCAGAGTACGGATGATTGATTTCATGGACATTCCTCGTGTGGATTTTTCGCGGCTATGTCTCACGCGCAAACAGCTTTAGCAAGCCTCTATTCCCATTCCCTCAGCTCTGCTGATCGAAGCTTTCCATCTCGTCGTAGAGGCGGTCCATCTCCGAGTCGATCTCTTCCTGTTTGAGGATGCCTTTTCGCACGAGAAGCGTGGCCAGACTGTGCAGAAGGATGCCGTTGTCGATGATCATCTGCTCGATCTGCTCGTCATCGTAATCGTCCTCGTCGTCGCGATCGATGTCGTCCATGGGACTCTCCTTGTGAGAGCGCTGGTGTATCACAACCAAGCTCTTAGCTGTTAGCTCTTAGCTGTTAGCATCGAAGCGATGAAACGTGCTGTTCTGTTGTTTGCCGTCCTCACATTCGCCTGTCAGCAACCGATCACCGAAAACCGACAACCGAAAATCTTGAAGGTCGGCCTCCTCACGCCCGGTTCCATCAACGACAACGGCTGGAACGCCATCGCTTACGAAGGCCTGCTCCGGATCAAACAGCAGCTCGGTGCGGAGATCTCGCATCAGGAGACGAAGTCGCCGGCAGAGTTCGAAGAGGGCTTCCGCTCGTACGGCGCGCGCGGATTCGATCTCGCGTTCGGCCATGGCTTCGAGTTTCAAGACGCGGCCCTGGCCGCCGGCAAGCAATACCCGAACACGGTGTTCATCACAACATCCGGAAGTTCGGTCGCGAAGAACGTCGCGCCGATGGTCTTCGAGCTCGAACAGGCCACATATCTTCTCGGCGTCATCGCCGCACGCGAATCGAAGACGGGAAAGGCCGGAGTGATCGGCGGCATCAATCTGCCGTCGATCGCATCGACGTTCCTCGCGTTCAAAGCGGGTGCGCAGTCGGTGAAGCCGGCGTTCGAAGTCAAGGAGGTCTACACCGGCAACTTCGATGATGTCGGCGCGGCGAAGCTGGCGACTCTGTCGCTGATCAACGCCGGCTGCGACTTCATCTTTCATCAGGCCAACGAAGCGGGGCGCGGCGTCTTTCAGGCCTGCTCGGAGCGCAAGGTGCGCTGCTTCGGCTCGAACAAGAACCAGAACGACCTCGCCCCCGACGTCATCGTCGCCTCGGCCGTCCTCGATGTGCCCGCGGCGTTCGTCCGGATCGCCACGCTCGTGCGCGATCACAAGTTCGTGCCGCGGATCCAGGCTCTCGGGATGAAGGAAGGAATCGTCTCGATCGTTTGGAACGAGAAGCTGAAGGGAACGATCGCGCCGGGGACGGTGGCGGAGGTTGCACGATTGGAGCGGGAAATTCGCAGCGGATCGTTGAAGGTGCCGCGCGGTAAATTCTAAGGTCGTAGGTCGTGGGTCGTAGGTCGTGGGGGCCTCAGCGCGAAAAGGCCCCCACGACCTACGACCCACGACCGGCGACCATGTTACGACTCACTCACATAACGAAATCGTTCGGCGCCATCCCCGCGGTCGACGACGTCTCGCTGGAGATTGCGCCGGGCGAGATCATCGGTCTGATCGGTGAGAACGGCGCCGGCAAAACGACGCTCATGCGCGTTGCCGCCGGTGAGATCGGCGCAGACAGCGGCACGATCGACGCGCCGCGCGGCGTGGGCATGGTGCACCAGCACTTCGCGCTCGTGTCGCACTTCACGATCGCGGAGAACCTGGCGCTCGTCCGCGAACGCGGGCTGCGGATCATCACGAACCTCGATCGCGCTGCCGTGGAGACGATCCACGCCAGCGGCATCGAGTTACCCGTGGTGAACCGGCGCGCCGCCGAACTGAGCGTGGGCGAGCGCGCGAAGCTCGAGCTGATCAAAGCCGTCGCCGCGCAACCGGAGCTGCTGATCCTCGACGAGCCGACGTCGGTGCTGACGCCGCTCGAGTCGGCGGAGCTCTTTCATCTGATTCGAAGACTCGGAACATCCGTCGTCTTCATCACGCACAAGATTCCCGAAGTCCTGGAAGTCGCGGAGCGGCTGGTGATCATGCGCCGCGGCAAGATTGTCGCCGATACGCCCGCGCGCGGCATGACTGCCCAGCAGATCGCAGAAGCCATGGTGGGTGTAGCGGCGGGCTTCAGCCCGCCGGTCGGCGCGCTAAAGCGCGCCGCCACACCGCTGATCAGCGCACCTCTCCTCATTCACCCCGGCGAGATCATCGCCGTCGTCGGTGTTGCCGGAAACGGCCAGCGTGAGCTCGCGGATGAAGTGCGACGATCGGCGAGAGTCCGCACCGCTTTCATCCCCGAGGATCGGACGCGCTACGGAATCATCGGAGAGATGACGATTGCCGAGAACATTGCGCTCGGCAGCGCGCGCTGGCGTCCGGATGAAGCACGACGGCGCGCGGAAACACTGATCGATCTGTACGGCATCAAGGCGAGCGGCCCGCTGCAGCTCGCCGGCGAGCTTTCGGGCGGCAATCAGCAGAAGGTCGTCCTCGCGCGGGAGCTCGATCGAAAACCGGAGCTGATCATCGCCGCGGAGCCGACGCGCGGGCTCGACATCGAGGCCACGCGCTTCGTGCACGAGCAACTCCGCAACTCCGGCGCCGCGGTGCTGCTCATCACGTCGGATCTCGATGAGGCTTTCGCGCTCGCCGACGGCATCCACGTCATCTATCGCGGCCGGCTGAGCGTGCGTATGACGCCTGATGAAGCGGCATCGCGCGTCGCCACTCTGATGGCAGGCGTGGCGTGACGCGCTCGATTCTCGCCTGTATCGGAGCGATTGTCCTGCTGGCGATCGCCGCGTCGCTGTTCGGTCACTCGCCTGCTCTCGTCTTACGTACGCTTCTCGAAGGATCCGTCGGATCACGATTCGCGATCGAAGGAACGTTGTTGAAATCGGTACCGCTGCTCCTGACCGGTTTGAGCGTGGTGATCGCCTTTCGCGGCGGCGCCTGGAACATCGGAGCGGAAGGGCAGTTCATCGTCGGTGCGATCGCGGCGCTGATCGCGTCGCGCTACGGTGCCGTCGTGGCGTTGCTCGCCGCGGCGATCGCCGGCGCCGCGTGGGCCTCGATCGCCACGGCCATGCGCCTGTGGCGCAATGCGCCGGAAGTGCTCACCACCATTCTTCTCAACTTCATCGCGATCCATCTGCTCGGCTGGTGCGTGAACGGACCGCTGCGGGAGACGAGCGCGCGCTATCCGCAGAGCGACCCTGCCGCGGCATCACTGCCGGCGATCGGAAGCGTTCACGCCGGCGTGCCCCTGTCGATCATCATCGCAATCGCGAGCTGGTGGATGCTGTACCGGACGACCGAAGGCCTGCGTCTTCGCGCGACAGGATTCAATCCCCATGCGGCGAGCGTTGCCGGCGTCAACGTCGCCGCGCAGCTCGTGCGCGCCATGGCCATCTCCGGCGCGATCGCCGGGGCCGCCGGCGGCATCGAGCTTCTCGGGGTGACGCACCGGCTGTTCGAGCGTTTCGCCGCCGGCTACGGTTACTCCGGAATCGCTGTCGCCCTTTTGGGAGCACTGCATCCACTGGGGAGTATTGCGTCGGCATTCTTCTTCGCCGCGCTGACGACCGGCGCCGGCGAGCTGCAGCGCGCTGCAGACATCCCTGCGGCGATCGCCACGTTCGGACAAGCGGTCGTGATTCTCGTGATCATCGCCGTGTCGTGGAGACCGAGGAGTGCTTAGCATCCTGCTTCTCGCGATCGTCGCATCGACTCCACTTCTCCTGGCCGTCGAAGGCGAGCTCGTTGTGCAGCGCAGCGGCATGATCAACCTCGGCATCGAGGGGATGATGCTCGCCGCAGCGTTCGGCGCGACGTTCGGAGGCGTATGGACCGGCGTCACCGCGGCGATGGGCCGTCGCGCTGCTCTTCGGTGTTTTCACGATCATCCTCGACGCCGATCAGATCGTCACCGGCACCGCCATCAACCTACTCGTCCTCGGCGCGACCGGCTTCGCCTATCGCGAGATGCGATCGTCGGCGCCGCCCCCCATGACGCTGGACGTCATCACGCCGATCGCCTGGATCGTCGTGCCGATCGCGCTGGCGATTCTTCTGTGGTCGACGACGATCGGACTGCGCATCCGCGCCGCCGGCGAAAACCCGGATGCGATGCGCGCGGCGCGATGGTCACCGGCGCGATATCGGTGGATCGCTCTGGCGATCGAAGCACTGCTCGTCGGCCTCGCCGGCGCGCACCTTGCGCTCAACCTGTCGAACGGATTCGCCGAGAACATGACCGCGGGCCGCGGCTTCATCGCGCTCTCGGTCGTGATCTTCGGTCGATGGACCGTCCGGGGCGCTGTTGCGGGAACGGCGCTATTCGGGATCGCCGCCGCGCTGCAGTACGCCCTTCAAGCGGCCAATCGCGGCATCGCCTTTCACTTGTTGTTGGCGACGCCATATGTCGTGACGCTGCTGATCCTGTGCGGCGTCACCGGACGCGTGCGCGCGCCGGAGGCGCTGGGCAAACGCGGCGCGTAAGCCATGCCGTCGGGTTGATTGCCGGTGGCCACCGAGCCGGTGATCGAGAGCGTGTCGAGATCGAGGACCTGCTGCCATCGTCAGTCGCTTGATGACTTCTTTCGTTGTCACGTCGAGAACGACCACATCATTCGCGGCTCGATCGGAGATGAGAACGCGCTTGACGTCGCGCGTGAACTTCACGCGGTTCGCCATCTTCGTTAGCGACTCTCTCGGTGCGGGTTCGTGGCGCCGACCTCGATGTCACCTCGATCGCTTTGGACGATTGCGGCGTGTACTAGGCTGCAGAGCTTCGGTTAGCGAGCGCGCCGCTCTTCATGGGAATCGCTTCGGCTTGGAACTTCCTTCTGCGGCCATGTCGACCACTCCTTCACCTGGCCGCTCGCGCGCGATGCGCCGCGCGAAGCTCGCCTCGGCCTCTCATTCTTCGGCACGCTTCTCGGATTCGGCGTGTGGAGCGGCTTCGAAAAGGCCGCGCGCATCCTCTGGGACATCGTTCTCGGCGCATCGAATCTGATCAGAGGACGCCGCTTCCGCAGAGGGATGAAGCCGTTCCAGCTCGGAACGATCATCGACACGGTGAAGCTCGCCGTGATCATCGCATGCATCGCCGGCGGTTACGTCATCGTTGCCCGCGGAGGCTCGTTCGGTGGAGGGGAGCGCTGATCAACTGGATCGCATCGTGACGAGTGTCATCCTGAGCGAAGCGAAGGATCCCCTTCCATCAAGGAATCCTTCGCCATCACCCATCTACTGATTATTCGACGCCAGCGTATCTCCCGCGTGCGGCCTCCAGCGTGAATGGTTCTTGTCCTGGAAATTCAGCTTGACGCTCGGACTCTCCGACAGATTGCTGCACGTGTACTGGAGATGCCAACCGGTGCGCACATCGAAGTGAATGTGAGCCGTGCTGGAATTGCCGGTGTTGCCGGAGGTCGCGATGTGATCGCCGGTCTTCACCGTGTCGCCGAGTTTCACGAGCACTCCGTTCGGCGCGAGATGCCAGTAGACGCCGTATGTGCCCTCGCCGTGATCGATGACGAGGTAATTGCCGACGCCTGGCTTGCACGGATCCTTGCTGCCCCAGCTATTTCCTGATTCCGATTCGACGAACGCGTACACTTGGCCGCCGCGCGCGGCCGAGAACGGGCTGATTGGGTTCGCCGACGCCGTTGTGATCGGCGTCGTGGACGAAGTCGAATGCATACGCCTGCAGTCCCTTCGGATTGCCTTGATTGTGGCCGTGCTTCGGATCATAGACTTCAAGCCCGGATCGGCGCGGCGGTGAATCGGCAGCATTCACGCCGCTCGCGCTAGGCGATTCCGATGCTTACTCCCGATCACTCCTGGATGGCCTCTGGTACCAATCGATCACTCGTGGTCCGTCAACGATCACCGCGCTGGCTGAACGGGCGATGTCGTTCGTGCCAGCAAACCCGCGGACCTGAGGGTGGTGGGTCCGAGGCCCGAGGCCCGAGGCCTAAGTTAGGAGTTCCAAAATCGAGGGTAGGGCCTGAGCTGCTGCCGCGCACTCCATGGTCAGTTCAGCAATCAATTGTGATTGGTTTGCGTACGGCAGACTTACACGCTGTGCGAGAGCACTAGTTCTGTTTTGCGAGGCCAGACAAGATGAATGAACCCACAGCGCCAGCCGTCGTGACGTTGACCTACGACCAGGAGGGCGGGGGCAAACTCCTGACTCCGAAGCGTGTAAAGCTCTCCGTCACGCCCGACCTGGCGCGGGTCTTCGCCCGGGCCGCGTTGGTCAACGCGCGCGATTCGACGGCGCTGTCGTTCACATCGCTCCTGGTCGGCATGCTCACGGGCACGGACACTTTGTCGGTCTGGCTCAAGGCGGAGCTCGAGCGCCACGGCGTTACCGCGAAGAAGATCGCGGAGAGTCGCAGTCGTTCCTACAACGAGGCGTCGCTGCACAGTCTTCAATCGACACCAACTGAGCTGGCGACCTCCGTGTCGGCGCGACGGGCCATTGAAGAGGCGCAGACGATCGCGGCCGCACTCGACAACGGCCAGATACCCGACGACGGCCCCGCACTCGATGTCCGGCATCTTGCGGCGGCGTATCCGATTCTGCGCGACTGGCACGTCAAGGATTTCGAGGATCTCGGGATCGACCGTCTGGCCTGGTGCCGCGCCTTTGGTGGTTTCATGGCCAAGTCGTACGTGTCCGAGAAACCGTACTGGAGCACTTACGCCGACCGCGCCGCGCCGGTCCCTCTCACGTCCTTCAGCGCCGATGTATACACCGAGAAAGACCTTCTCGACATCGATCGCACTGTCGACGCGCTGGCACTTCTCATCGCTTCGACTCGTACCGAGACACCTCTATCCATCGGCGTGTTCGGCCCGTGGGGATCCGGCAAGTCATTTTTCATGCGCCATCTCCGCAAGAAAATCTGGGGACTCGCCGAGCGCGAACAGGGCCGGGTCAGCACATGGATTGACAAGCGCGATGCAGGCAAGGCGACCGCCGCCGATGCTCCGCTCTACTACGGCCAGATCGCCCAGGTCGAGTTCAACGCGTGGCACTACAACGAAGGCAACCTCGTCGCCAGCCTCGTCGATCACCTCTTCCGCAATCTGCGGGTCCTTCCCGGCGCAAAGGACACGGAGCTCGAGCAACGCCGCGCGGAAGTGCTGCTCCAGTTGAGCGGGGCAGAAGTCGAACTGGCCGGCGCCGCGACAGCACTCGAGCGAACACAGGAACAGGTCGTCGTCGCCCGCGGTGAGGTGGAGCGCGCAAAGGAAGACGTCGTCTCCGCTCGCAAGGATGTCGACACGAAGGCGAAAGAGCTCGAGGATTCGAGCTCGCAGGCCGAGAAGGCACGCAAAGAGCTCGACGTTGCCATCCAGGCGGTTGCGCAGGACGCAAACGCACCCGACGCCGGGTCCGCAGTCGCTGTCGCGGTACGTCAACTCACCGATTCGCCCGTCGTTGCCAACGTCCGCGCAGCTGGCGAGACACTCCTGCGCGGCATCACGGACTGGCGGACGTTTGGCGCGCGGCTGTTCTCGGTTCGCGGCGCAGTTGTGCTGGCGCTGCTCCTGGTCGCACCGGTCGTGGCGTGGCTCACGCACTGGTTGACGGGCGCCTGGGCAACACTCGTCGGTGGCTTTGCAGCCCTCAGCGCCAGCATGACCCGGATCGTCGGGTTCATCCGTGAGCGGCGCAAGGAATTCGAGGCGAAGCTTCGCCAACTCGAGGAAGAAGAGGCAAAAAGAATCGCAAAGCGTCGCGCCGAGCTGGAAAAAAAGCAGGCGGAGGTTCAGGCCGAGTGGACCGCGAAGGTTGCAGCGCTCCGCGCAACGCTCGAGGAGCAGCAGGCGATCCTGCGCAACCGCGAAGCGGCGGTCGCGTCCGCGGTGCGAAGTCTTGCGGACCAGACAAAGGATCTCGACGCCAAGGTGGCGAAGCGATCGTCTGCCGAGGTCAAGCTTCGCGAGGTTGAGGCGCGGCTGAAACAACTATCGAGCGCCCTGTTGCTCGACGAGTTCATCAAGGACCGGTCAGGCACCGATGAGTACCGCAAGCAGCTCAGCTTCCTCGCGCTCGTGCGCCGCGACTTCGAGCGGCTCTCCGATCTGATCGCCGCCGCAAACGAAGAATGGAGCTCTCCGCAGAAACAAGGCCGGCCTCCGCTCCTGAACCGGATCGTCCTCTACATCGACGATCTCGATCGGTGCGATGTCGACACGGTCCTGAAGGTCCTGGAGGCCGTTCACCTTCTTCTCGCGTTCCCTCTCTTTGTCTGCGTCGTGGCGGTCGATCCCCGATGGATCGAGAAATGTCTGCGCCAGAAGCATCAATATCTGTTCGGCGGAGAAAACGAGGAGGGGGGCGCTCGTGCGACGGTTGGCGACTATCTCGAGAAGATCTTCCAGATTCCGATCTGGATGAGCCCCATCGACCCGGCCCATCGCGCTGCGGTTGTTAAATCTCTTCTCGGCAATACTGCCGCTCCCGAGCCGAAGAGCCGGCAGGTAGAAGCGCAGGAGGCTTTGCGCGGCGCGCAGGCCCTACCGGACCGTATTGAGATCGCAAACGCGGCCGACGGTTTTCAGGCGGCGGTCCGGCGAGCGGAGGAGAATCCCGACCCGTTGCGGATCACGCGCGATGAGGCGCTGTTCGTGGACCGTGTCAAATCGCTGCTCAGCGACAAGCCGCGGGCACTGATTCGCTTCGTCAACATCTACCGATTGCTGAAGGCCAGCCTGCCCGACGTCGATCAACAGACGTTCGTGTCCGCCGACGCGTCCAGCCCATACAGGATCTGCATCAGCCAACTCGCGTTCTTTACGGGCCACCCGCGCCTCGGACCACTTCTCGCCCTGCAGGTCGAGCTCGCGAATGGAGATGACATCGACCTGCGGACGTGGTTCGACAAACTCCCGGACAACGCCCGCGGATCGCTTACGAATGCCTTTGATCAAATCCCGGACGCCGGCAGCATTCGATTGCTCGCATTCCGCACGTGGCTTCCGTGCACGTCCAAGTACCTGTTCCACCGCGACACGTAAGAGCAAAACGAGATCGAGAGTGCCTTCTGCCCCGCAAGCGGGGCGAGGGACACTTCGGTCGTGGGCCTGGAGCGCTGGAAATGCGCGGCGTCGAGAGCGCGGTGTAAGGCCGGTACGGCTCCGGCTGCTTGCTCCAACCGAGCACCTTCTCACCGGCGAGCGTATCCTGGTTGCGGAAGCAAACTGCGCCGGCGCAGCAGAGTGACTGCCCCCAATGCGGGTACTCACTCGCGGCGGGGCTCGTCGTTCGTGACCTTCCGCACCAGACGCGCGGGATCGACGCGATCGCCAGGAAATTTGGCCCGACGCAGCCGCGCCGCCATCTGCGCGGCGCGTTTGGCGTCGCCGCATTGGGCAGATCCCTCGTCCCTTGCACGAGAAGGCCACGAGCATGTCCTTATGGCAATCCCCGCAGCGGACGCGCGCGAACCCATTCTCCAGAATGCCGCAATCGAGATAGCGGTTCACCGCTCCATCGACGAATCCTCGCGAGAAGCCGAAACGCGTTTCGAAACGCTCCTCTCCCCTTTGACCGCCTCGTACCGCTCATCGAGCAGGGCCGTACAACGGAGTCGATTGAGGATTCCGCGGGCGATATACGGCAAGCCCGGATCGGCGCGGCGATGAAGCGGCAGCATCCACGCCGCTCGCGCTAGGCGATTCCGATGCTTACTCCCGATCACTCCTGGATGGCCTCTGGTACCAATCGATCACTGGTGGTGCGTCAACTGTTTCTCTGGGAAACTCCGCGCCGCGGTTTCTTCATCGAGGGTCTCACGTCATGTCAAACTCTCTTGGCAGGCCGCGCAACTCTTCACGTGTTGTGCAGCATCAAGATGGCGGCCCGTTTCCACGAGATCCGAGTCAGAGAACGCGCTTCTATCCCGAGCCGAAGCCGGACGCGTGCGCGCGCCGGAGGCGCTGGGCAAACGCGGCGCGTAAGCCATGCCGTCAGGTTGATTGCCGGTGGCCACCGAGCCGGTGATCGAGAGCGAATCGAGATCGAGCACCTGCACGATGCCCGCACCGCTGCAAGCGACGAACGCGCGCTTGCCGTCGGGCGCGATGAGGATTCCCGACGGACCCTCCGCCATCGTCACACGCTTGATGACCTCTTTCGTTGCCGCGTCGAGAACGATCACTTCATTCGCACCGGGATCGGAGACGAGCGCGCGTTTTCCGTCGCGCGTGAACTTCACACGGTTCGCCAACTTCGTTCCCGTGCTCACCACACGCAGCACTTTGTCGGTCGCGGTATCGATGACGGAGAGCGATGCCTCGCCGCCATGGGACACCCACAGCTCGTGTCCGTCAGGCGAAAGATCGATTCCTTCCGGTCCTTTTCCGACGGCGATGTGCTTGAGTCCCGTGCGTCGTGGCGCACCGCTGAGATCGATCACGCTCACACTGTCGGATCCGATATTTGCGGTGTATAGCTTCTTCTCTCCCGGCATCACTACGACCATGTGTGTGACGTCCTGCCCGGTGCCGCTGATCCAATCGATCGACGATGAAGGAGTGTCGTAGCGCGCAACGACGCGGCTGCCTTCGGCGGTGAAGTAGATATGCGATCCGATCGCATACATTCCGTGAGGCCGCAGAAGTCCGGGCAGCGCGAGACGTTTCCGTTCTTTTCTCGTGGCGACATCGACGATCGACACCGTGCTTCCCGGATTCGGGCCGGTGCCGTAGTTCGCCACGAGCGCGATTCGGCCATCGGTCGCCACCTCATGAGGGCCTTCGCCTGTCGGGATCTTCGAGATCACTTGCAATGACGACGCGTCGACGAAGGCGAGCGTCGCATCAGCCTTGTTGAGGACCAGCAGAGTGTCGGCGAAGGCTGTGTCAGCGAACGCGAACAGGAGCAGTGCGATGCGTTTCATGTGCGACCCCATGTTCCGAGTGTGTCCCATATGGAGCGTTGTCGGTTGTTGGTTGTCGGTTGTCGGTCGTGCTGGGCCAGTGCGTTTGCGATCAGAGGGACGACCTCCGGCACTTCTCTCCGTAGATCGGCTTCGTGATCGATGAGGAATCGCGTGCTCACTTTCCCTTCGCGGAAAGCGCGATGGGTCACGACGTGGCGCAGCCATGAGACGTTTGTCGTGACGCCAAGGATGAGGTAATCGCGGAGGGCGCGGTCGAGGCGATCGATCGTGGCGTCGCGCGTCGGTGCATACGCGATCAGCTTCGCCAGCATCGGATCGAAGTGCAGACCGATCTCACTTCCCTGCATCACACCGGAGTCGACACGCACGCCCGGACCGGATGGCTCGACCAGGTAATCGATGCGGCCGCTCTGGGGAAGAAAGCGATCGTCGGGATCTTCGGCATAAATGCGGACTTCGATCGCGTGGCCCCGCTGCTCGACTGATTTCCACGGCATCGGCTTCCCCGAGGCGACTTCGAGCTGTCCGCGCACGAGATCGACACCGGTGACAAGCTCCGTCACCGGATGCTCGACCTGTAGGCGCGTGTTCATCTCGAGAAAGTAGAAGTCGCGCTCGGGTGTGACGATGAACTCGACCGTCCCGGCGTTCTCATACTTGACGCCGCGTGCGGCGGCGATCGCGGCAGCCGTCATCCTCTGCCGCAGCTCTTCGGAGTAATCGGGTGCCGGCGACTCTTCGACCACCTTCTGATATCGCCGCTGAATCGAGCAGTCGCGTTCGAAGAGATGCACGATCTCGCCTTGCGAATCGCCGAAGATCTGCACTTCGACGTGACGCGACTCCTCGATGTACTTCTCGATCAGCAGACGATCGGCGCCGAATGCTTTCTTGGCCTCGCGCCGCGCCGATTCGATCTGCGGCTGCAGCTCGCTCGCGTCGCGAACGATTTTCATCCCCTTCCCGCCCCCGCCCGACGACGCCTTGATCAGCACCGGGAAACCGATCCGCTTCGCCTCGGCCGCAAGCGTCGCGTCTTTCTGATCTTCGCCGTCATAGCCGGGGACCACGGGGACGCCGAGGCGCTGCATCAGAGCGCGGGCGCCGGCTTTTGAACCCATGGCGGCGATCGACGACGCGTTCGGTCCGATGAACACGATCTTCGCGTCAGCGCATGCGGCAGCCAGCTCCGCGCGCTCGGAGAGAAAGCCATACCCGGGATGAATGGCATCGGCGCCGGAGCGCCGCGCCGCATCGATCACGGCATGGACGTCGAGATACGACGAGATCGGCACACTCTCGTCGAAGAAGCGGCGCACATAACGCGTATCGTCGGCTTCAGAATACGCGAGCACGGAAGTGATACGCGATTCGCGGCAGGCGCGAGCGATGCGCACCGCGATCTCGCCGCGATTGGCGACGAGCACCTTCCTCAGCTTGCCCACGGAGCTTTCTTCTTCTCGAGGAACGCCTTCATCCCCCTCTGCCCTTCATCGGATACGCGGCGCGTGGCGATCGCATCGATCGTGTAAGGAATGGCATCGATCAGGTCGTGCGTGGCGACGTATGCGACCAGCTTCTTGCATTCGCGAACGGCCTCGGGGCCCGAGGTCTTGATCTGCGCGACGGTTTCGGCAACCGCGGCATCGATGTCATCGGCGATATGGTGAACCAGGCCGATGCGCAGCGCGCGCTCAGCGTCGAAACGCTCGCCGGTGAGAAAGAGCGCTCGAGCGTGCGACGGTCCGATTTTCGTGATCACATACGGCGAGATCACCGCCGGCAAAATCCCCAGCTTCACCTCGGAGAGTCCGAACTTCGTCTGCGGCTGCGCAATGGCGATGTCGCAGACAGCGACGAGACCGACGCCGCCGCCGATGGCCGCGCCGGTGATCCGTCCGATGACCGGAAGCGGACACTCATTGATCACCGCGTACATCTTCGCTAGCTGCGACGAATCGCGAATGTTCTCGTCACGCGTGTAGGAGACCATGCGCGACATCCAGTTCACATCGGCGCCGGCGCAGAAGGTGGGACCGCTGCCGCGGAGGACGACGGCGCGGGCCGCGGAAGCCTTCGAAAAGGCATCGATCGCCTCCGCGATCAGCTCATCGTTGAACGCGTTGTGGACATCGGGACGATTCAGTGTGACGGTGAGGACGCCATCGGCTTCATCGACCAGCAGCGTTTTGTACGGCATCGCGCGGGGAGATTAGCACCTCCGCTGCAGCGTCAACGTCTCACGGCCCGGCGCCGCTCGCCCGTCGATGGCGCAGCGCGCAGCAGACGACCATTACCGGCGTCGGGAATCCATAGCGTCCCGTCGGACGCGATCGCCAGCAGCGCGGGATGCTCGAAGTGCGCCGCCGCGCCGACACCATCGCTGCGGCCCGGCGTTTGGGGATCACCGGCAACCGTGGTCACGCGCCTATTCGGCGCGATCTTGCGAACGTCATGATTGCCTTCTTCAGTCACGTAGAGATTGCCCCAGGGATCGAGAGCAACGCCGTACGGCCGGTTGAACAATGCGCTGGCACCGACGCCGTCGCGATGGCCAGCCACACCGGCGGCACCAGCAATCGTCGACACGGTCCCGTCAGCGGCGATTCGTCGGATGACGTGATTGCCCCGATCGGCGATGAGAACGTTGCCCGCTGCGTCCATCGCCACGCCGGCTGGATCGTTGAAGCGGGCGGCCGAGCCACCGCCGTCGGCGAATCCGCTGGATCCTGCGAGTCCGGCATATGTGGTCACGGTGAAATCGAATTTGGCGCTGCTGTACGCCATGCGCCGCACGACGTGACTGACGCTGTCGGTGATGAAGAACGAACCTTTCGCATCGACCGCGATCGCGGCCGGCGCGTCGAAGCGTGCCATCAGGCCCTGGCCGTCGACAGTGCCACCGGCTCTCGCTTGTCCAGCCACGAAGTACATGTACTGCGTCGAATCGGCGAGACGCACAGAATGCGTACTGCGATCGGCGTCGTACAGATAGTCGCCCGGTCCGGTCGTGATCCCGCCGTCGAATGCCGGCGGATCGCTGACGACGTCGCCGAACAGTCTTAGCGGCGCGAGAGCGGGGCCGGCTGGGTCGAACGTGTAGAGCCGCCTTGATGGCGGATCGGCGACGACGATGCCGCTTCTGTAAATGGCCACTGACTGAGGCGCCATGAGTCCGTCGCGCCACGACGTCACTACAGCGAGCTTCATCGGCGCGCCGAACGATGGAAAGCTGGATCTGGCACTGTCCAACGCCGGACAACCGTCGAATCGCGCACGCACAAACCATGTCACTTCTCCACCCGGAACGTTCAGCGGCGCACGAGTGTCGCTCGTCTTGCCGGCGACGTGCGGCGTTTCGCCGTCGATCCCGTAGAAGATCTCGTACGTGATCGCGCCCGGCGAAGCAGTCCACTCGAAATCGCCGGCGATCTGTGGAGGAGCCTGCTGGCAGCGCGCGGGGTCGAACGTCCGGCTCTCCACAGTGGCGCTATTGTTCGCGCCATTCGGATCGAAGCTGCCCAGCGAATCGACGGTCGCCCGCGCGCGAAACTCCGATGCACTCGCGGGCACCTTCACATCGACGCGCACCGGATGCGGTCCCGCTGTCAGCTCTTCCGCTGAACACTGAATCAGCTCGGGCCCGCTGATGCAGCGCCAGATCGGATCGCCGGACGAAGCGCGGGCGTCGTTGATCTGAATCTGCAGTGTGACGCCATACGCGGAATCGTACGCGAGGGCATCGACGACAACCTCGATCGAGGCCGTCGACCCGCGCGCGACAAACTCAGGCGCGGCGAAGTGGACACCGACGTCGACGACCGCGTGCCCAGCGCACGGAACAGGAACGATGACGATCGCCAGCAACAGCAGTGTGGCTCTCTGCATATCGTGCTAGGACAATATCCGCATTGTTCTAGATCAATGTCGCGCGGCGGCACGCCGCCGCGCATGGGCCGCGTATGGGAACGTCGGCGTGATCGTGTACCGAGCCGCGCTGCCGATCGTTCCGATCGGCTCGACGCGTGCGAAGAACGTCGTCGCTGTCGTGCCGCTGTACGTCGTGCTGACCGTTTGCGTCGCACCGGCCGCAACATCGACTGTGACCGCCGCCGTGGCATTACTGGTGAGCGTGACGCGAACAGGTGTGTCGCTCGCTGTGACTCTTACGCTGACCGTCCCCGGCCGGTCGACCAGGAACTTGAAGTAATCGACGTCGCCCTGCTCGCACGTCCGGCCGTCGAGCGTCTGCGTGGAGACGAGGTTTCCATACGCCGTATCGGCCGAATTGTTCGGCTCGAACACGTCGGTGCACGGCAATGCCGCCACTCCGAGCTCCCCGTTCGTCACCAGGACGAAGGTCTGCGGTGAGCTCGCCGTGACGCTCGTCCCCGTGATGACGACCTTGTAGGTTCCCGCGACGGCCCCGGCGATCTCGACCTCTTCGGTGTTGTCGACTCGGTTGACGCCGCGCGTGGCCGGCTGGGATGGATTGTCGCGGCTGAGCACATACGGAAGGACATCCGCGCCGCTCGGATCGACCACCTTCACATCGAGGTCGTTGACCAGCGTGGCTACAGCGAGCGGATCGCCCTCGTAACTCGGATCGGGGAAAGTCAGCACCTCGGGATCGCTCCAGCCGAGGACCACGCGCAGCGTTTGCGCTGCATTGAGCGTGACCGGCATCTCGATCTTCTCGCCCGTCGCGACCTTGTCGATCTTGATGCGGCGCCCCTGCCCAGCATCGGCCAGGATCGTGTCCACCGCCGCTTTTGCGTTCAACAGACCGAAGCCGTACGTGTAATCGGGACCGACGTTCCCGAGATCGTCGGCTGTGGCGATCATCAGCGTCTTCAGCGTCGCAGGAGTCGGATTCGCCCCACCGAACGTGCGGCGCCACTGTTCGACGAGAAGCGCCGTAGTCCCGGTCACGACCGGAGAGGACATCGACGTCCCACTCATCGTCCCGTAGCTGCTGCCCGGTATCGTCGAATAGATGTTGATCCCTTTGGCCACGAGATCGGGCTTGACCCGCCCGTCGCGCGTCGGGCCACGCGAGCTGAATGCCACGATCTGTTTCGACGAGTCGACGGCCCCGACGGCGATCACATTTTTCGCCCCCGCGGTCAGACCGATCGAGACCCACGGCGCCGGCAGGAGACTCGTGATCTGTGGATGGCGTGTGGTCTCGCAGAAGCTCGATCCCGCGGTGCATGTCGGCACCGGGCAATCGTTGCCGCTGCCATCAGCCGAATAGCAGTAGCCATCGATGACTTTCGACCAATCGTCGTTGAAATGAGAGTGAGCGAAGGGAGCAGACACCGGCCCGAGCTTGTTGGCGTCGTTGCCGGCCGAGTGAACCATCAGGACGCCGGCCGTGCGAGTGATCTTGTCCAGCGGCGCGGTCACCAGCGCGTCGTATCCACCGTAGTAGAGCTCGTTGTCTTCCCACACCCACTTCCCGGAGCACTGGCTTCCGTGGTTACACCAGCCGAGGATGTATCCCCAGGAGTTGTTGTCGGCGAGTGCGGAAAAGGCCGGCAGGCTCTGTTTGAGATCGAGAAAGTTGTCGTCGTTCGCGTCGAATTCGTGAAGCGTCGCCGCGGGAGCCATCCCCTTCGCCTTTGGATCGATTCCCGACGCGATCATCGTCCCGGCAACGTGCGTCGCATGATCGCGATCGCTTTGAGCGGTGATGTGCGTCGTCAGGCGTCCGCCGAACTCCGGATGCGCCGCATCGGCTTGTCCAAACTCGAAGTACGAAAGCGCCACGCCCTGGCCACTGAGGTTGTACGGCCCTGAGAAGAGCGGCGTGACGTTCGACTCCACCGCCGCCGTGGCATTCTCCGACTCCTTCTGCAGATTCCTCGGCCCATAGACGAGCAGGACACGCTCATCGCCGGCGAGTGTCGAGACCGACGACGACGCGATCCGCGCCGAGATGCGCCTCGGCTCATGAAAGTCATGCTGCAGCGGCTCGGCCAACGAGCCGCCGGCCGCTTCGATCGCGGCCTTCGCGCTTTCGAACGGGACGTCATCCTGGAACAAGACATCGAGACGCGCGACCGGCCGGCCGCTGGCCACTTCCCGAACCGCGGTGCGATGCAGTTTCAAGTTTGCGGTCAATGGACCCAGCGCGCGAATGCGCGGATCGTCGTCAGCGACCGTCGCGTCGTCCGCGAGGCGGACGAGATAGCGGCCGTTCGACAGCGGACGCTCGATGATCAGTCCGCGCTTCGCGAGGTCGGCCTGCTCCTGTTCATTGAGCAGCCGCTGCGGCGAGAGGATGAAATGTTTCGACGCCGCAAACGTCGATGAAGTACTCAGCAGAACGAGAACGGCGATGAGAGTTCGGCGCATAGTTGATCTGTGAATGGTGCCCGAGGCCGGACTCGAACCGGCATGCCCCAAAGGGCGGTGGATTTTGAGTCCACTGCGTCTGCCTATTCCGCCACTCGGGCCAGGCTTTGCCAACGTTGTACGGCCGAATGCAACTCTTCGTCGGTCAAGACTCGATTGGTCGACTTCGCGAGCTGAAGGATCTCTTTCGCCAACGACTCTTCCTGTGAATATCCATGAGCCGCCAACCAATAGATGACGTTCGAAAGGCCGCACATCGGCCCGACCTCAATGATCTGCTGCAGGCCGAACATACCGGCCGGAACGCCGGAGTAAACGCGGTCGGCGAGCCATTCGCTTCCCTTCTTGCGCGCCTTGATGATTGCGGCCGCATGCACACCGGTGCCTGTGCGGAAGGCATCGCGCCCGAACACAGGATAGTTGTCGGGCAGAGGCACGTGTGTCACTTTGGAAACGAATCGCACGTAGTCGTGCAGCTTCGTCAGGTCGTTGTCGATCCAGCCCATCAGCTTGAGGTTGACCATCAACAGATCCATCGGCGTGTTGCCGACGCGCTCCCCGATGCCCGATGCTGAACCGTGCACGCGATCGGCGCCCGCCTCGAGCGCGGCAATGCAGTTGATGATGCCGAGCGCGCGATCCTGATGTCCATGCCAGTCGACCTTCACTTCGGGATTCAGCCGATCCACGAGGGATCGGACGAAGTGCACGAGGTTGCGTGTACCCCACGGCGTGGCGTGACCGACAGTGTCGGCGATACAGATGCGCTTCGCGCCGGCGTCGATCGCCGCGGTATACAGCGTCTCCACGTCTTCCGGTTTCGCGCGCGTCGTGTCTTCGGTGACGTACATGACCGGGATGCCGTTCTCGGTGGCGAAGCGGACCGCTTTCGACGACTGCTCGGCGATCCACTCGATGTCCCACTCTTCGGTGAATTGCCGGATCGGCGACGAGCCGATGAAGAGATCGGCTTCGATGGCGATGCCGACGCGCTGAGAGATCTCGATGATCGGCCGTACATCGTTCTCATGAGTGCGACCGGCGGCGCTCGGATAGACGCTCAACTTATTCGTGACGATCTCGCGCGCCAGCGCTTCGACGGTCCGCTGCACATGCGGACCGGCACCGGGCAGACCGATATCGGCGTTGTCGATGCCGATGTCGTTCATGAAGTGGAGGATCTGGATCTTCTCTTCGAGCGTCGGATCGGTCACCGACGGCGACTGCAGTCCATCGCGCAGCGTTTCGTCATCGAACTCGATGCGGCGCTTCGGACGCCGCGGCTGCTCGACCGCGAGGTTCCAGTCGTAGATGAGGTCTTCGAACACATGCGCAGTTTACTGTGCCCTCTCTCGCGAAGGCACTATCGCCCGGGGAATTTTGCCGGTCTCTTCTCCAGAAACGCCTTCATCCCTTCCTTCATGTCCTCCGTTGCACACAGAAGGCCGAAGAGGGTGGCCTCGAGGACCTGTCCCTCTTCAAAGGACATGTCGCTGCCGCGGTTGATGGCCTCGATCGCCGCGCTCACCGCCACCGGCGACCGCGACGCAATCCTCTTGGCGATCTCCTCGGCTGCGCTCATGAGTTGATCGGCGGGGACGACTTTGTTCACGAGGCCGATTTTTTCGGCGTCCGCGGCGCTGATCCGATCGCCGCTGCACACGAGCTCGAAGGCTTTCCCCTTTCCCAGAAGCCGGGCCATGCGTTGGGTGCCACCGTAACCGGGAATGATGCCGAGCGTCACTTCCGGCAATCCGATCTGCGCGTTTTCCGAGGCGATGCGGATGTGACACGCGAGCGCGAGCTCGCAACCGCCGCCGAGTGCGAAACCGTTGATCGCGGCGATGACCGGCTTGGGAAAGCGCTCGATTTGCAGAAATACGTTCTGCCCCCGCTCGGAGATGAATTTGCCGGAGATCGGCGTCATCGTGGCCAGCTCGTTGATGTCTGCGCCGGCGACGAAAGCTTTCTCCCCTCCACCCGTGACGATGATGCACCTCACCTCGTCGTCATCGCGCGCGTCGATGAACACCTGTCCGATCTCTTCCACTGTGAGCGCGTTCAGCGCGTTGAGAACCTTGGGGCGATCGATCGTGACAAAGAGGACTCCGTCGCGAACCTCCGTCTTTACGTTCTCCATCAATTCACCTTGTCGAACGGCGCCGGCTTCTCGCCGGAGTACTCATAAAACCCCGCCCCGCTCTTTCTCCCGAATCGTCCGGCCAGGACCATCTTGCGCAGCAGCGCCGGCGAGGCGAAGCGCTTCTCGCGATACTCCTCGAACATGACCTGCGTGATGTAGTACGTCGTGTCGAGACCGACGAAGTCGAGAAGCGTGAACGGTCCCATGGGATGGCCGCAACCGAGCTGCATCGCCTTGTCGATGTCTTCGATCGAGCCGACACCTTCTTCGTAAGCGCGAATGGCGTCGAGGAGATACGGCACGAGCAGCCGGTTGACGATGAAGCCGGAGTTGTCGCGGCATGCGACTGGCTCTTTGCCGAGCGACTTCGCGAATTCATACGCCGTCTTGAACGCCTCATCGCTCGTCAGGATCGTCCGCACAACTTCGACGAGCTTCATCAGCGGAACAGGGTTGAAGAAATGCAATCCGACGAACTGCTTCGGACGCGCCGTCGCCATCGAGAGCTCCGTGATCGTGAGCGATGAAGTATTCGACGCGAAGATCGCGTCCTTTTTCACGATCGAGTCGATCGCGGTGTACGTCTCTTTCTTGATCTGCGGGTTCTCGGTGATCGCTTCGACGACGATGTCGCACTGCGCGAGGTCCTGGAGCGAAGTCGATCCCTTGATGCGCGACAGGCACGCGTCCCTGTCCGCGGAACTGAGCTTCCCCTTCTCGACGAACTTGCCGAGGCTCTTGTCGATGCCCGAGATTCCCTTGTCGAGAAACTTCTGCTCGACCTCGACCACCGTCGTGTCGTAGCCCGCTTGTGCCGCGACCTGCGCGATGCCTGATCCCATCAGGCCGCAACCGAGGACGCCGACTTTCTTGATTGGCATGAGGGCTCCTTGAAAAGCGGCACATTGTAATCAGCAATTCAACATTCGACATTCAACATTCCTCGTTCTTGTTTTACCTCAGGGAAACGGGAATGTTGAATGTTGAATGGTCAATGGGGAATGCTGAATGTTGATGGGGAACGCTGAATCGCCCGCCACCCTTCGCAAACTCCAGCCCCAGGTCATCCTCCTCGGCGTCGTCTCGCTGCTGAACGACTCGGCGAGCGAGATGATCTATCCGCTGCTGCCGATCTTCATCACGACGATGCTCGGCGGAAGTCCGGTCACCGTCGGGTTGATCGAAGGGGCCGCCGACGCGCTGGCGTCCATTCTGAAATTCGTCGCGGGCACATGGTCGGATCGAATCCGGCACCGCAAGCCGCTGATCGCGACCGGTTACGCGCTGGCCGCGGCGTCACGCGCGCTCATCGGCGCGGCGTCGACCTGGATCACGGTGTTGAATGCGCGTTTGATCGATCGCACCGGCAAGGGCATCCGCTCCGCGCCGCGCGACGCGATGATCTCCGACGTCACGCCGCCCGAGCAGCGTGGGCGCGCGTACGGCTTTCATCGGGCGATGGATCACACGGGCGCCGTGATCGGGCCCTTGATCGCGACGCTCCTGCTCAGCGGCATGGGCGTGACGATGCGGCACATGTTCTACATCGCCGTGATCCCCGGCGCGATCGCGGTGGTGCTGCTGCTGCTCTTGCTGAAAGAGCCGGAGCGTGGAGCGGCGCATTTCAATGCGCCGGACAGCGGGCTGAAACCCGCCGCTCCCCTCGGACGCCCGTTCCACCGCGTGATCTTTGCCATCGCGCTCTTCTCGCTGGCGAACTCGAGCGATGCGTTCCTGCTGCTGCAGGCGCACGTCGCGGGCGTTTCCACGGCCATGCTTCCCCTGCTTTGGTCCGCGCATCATGTCGTGAAGTCACTGCTGTCGACACACGGCGGCGCTCTCTCTGATCGCATCCCGCGCCGGCATGTCATCGCCATCGGCTGGACGCTTTACGCCCTCACGTACTTCTTCTTTCCTTTCGCGCAAAGCGTGACAGCGTTCTTCGCGCTCTTCGTCTTTTATGCGCTTCCCTTTGTATTCAGCGAAGGAGCGGAGCGCGCGATGATCAGCGACTTTCTTCCCGCCGAAGCAAGAGGCAAGGGCTTCGGAATCTACTATCTCGTCAGCGGCCTGGGTGTGCTCGCCGGCTCGCTGATCTTCGGTGAGATTTACCAGCACGTGTCGCAGCGTGCCGCGTTCGCGGTGGGAGCGGGACTGGCGCTGGCCGCGGCGATCGTGATTACTGCAACAGGAACTGCTGCCAGAACATCGTCATCGCGGTGAACTGAAAATCCTGATTGCTGCGCTTGGCGAAACCATGACCCTCATCCTTCGCCATCAGCCACCACACCGGCGCGCCGTTGCTGCGGACTGTCTGCACCATCTGCTGCCCCTCGGTCCACGGCACGCGCGGGTCGTTGAACCCGGCGATGACGAAGAGCGGCTTCGTGATCTTCGAGGCAGTGCTCATCGGCGAGATCTGCTGAAGGAAGTCGCGCATCTTCGCATCGCGCTCATCGCCGTACTCGACGCGGCGCAGGTCGCGGCGATATCCCGACGTGTTCTGCAGGAACGTCAGGAAATTCGAGATGCCGACGACATCGACGGCGGCGCGAATCTGATCGTTGTAGTGCGTCGCCGTTGCCAGCGTCATGTACCCGCCGTAGCTTCCGCCATAGATGCCGATGCGATCGCCGTCGAGATTCGGATCGCTCTTGATCCAGTCGATGACGGTACCGATGTCCTTGACCGTATCCTCTCGCTTGAAACCGTTGTCGCTGGCGAGATAGGTCTTCCCGTAGCCGATCGATCCGCGAACGTTCGGATAGACGACGGCGATGCCGAGCTCGTTGATCCAGTAGTTGGTGCGCCCGAGGAAAACCGGCTGGCTCTGTCCTTCCGGACCACCGTGAATATTGATGATGACCGGCCGTTTGCCGGGAAACCTCTTTGCGTCGGGTCGGTAGACGAACGCGGAGATCTGCGTTCCGTCGAAACTCTTCATCGTGACCAGTTGCGGCTCGACGTTGCGTTCGGGATTGAGACCGCCGGTCTCGCTTTCCGTCCAGCGTTGCACACTTCCGGTATCGACATCGAGCGCGAACACATCCGCGGACGATTTCGCCGACATCATCGTGAAGCCCAGGAGATGTCCGTTCGGGTGCCAGCGAAGACCGTCGATGACGGCGTACGGAAGCTTCGGCCGCATGATCTCGCGGCCCGTCGTATCGCTGATGTGCAGAATCGCCGCGCCGTTTTCGTTGGTCGTGTAAGCGATCCGTGTCCGGGCCTCGTCGAGGCGGAAAGCATCGACGTCCCACTTTTCATTCGTGATCACTCGCTTTGCGCGGTCGGCGAGGTGCATCCGCACGAGCCGCTGAAATTCGGAACCTTCGTCGGATGTGAAGAAGATGTCGGCGTCGTCGGCAGAGAAGCGTGCAGCAGAATACGCGACGGGCACGCTTCCCTTCGGCGTCAGCAGAGTCTTCGTGCCGCTGGCGACATCGACCAGATAAAGGTACGTCTCGTTCGCCGATACCTCGTTCGCGACGAGCATTGTCGAGTTGTCCCGCGAGAAATCGCTGGCGAACCAGCCGCCTCCTTCGACCTGCAGAGCCATCTTCGCGCTCTGCGGATTCGAAGGATCGACGATCCAGATGTCGGTGTCGTTGCCATTGCGCTTCGTCGACGAATACGCGAGCCACTTTCCGTCGCGCGACCAGGCATTGAGCAGATTGCGCGACTGGCCATCGGTGAGAAGCGTGAGGTCCCCGGTCGGAACATCGAGCCTGTAGAACTGAAAGAACTCGTTTCCGCCGATGTCTTTTCCCAGCACGATCGTATTGCCGTCGTGCGGGCGATATGTGCCGCCGGCGACGCGATCGGGGAAGAAGGTGATCTGTTTCCGGTCACCCCCCGGCATCTTCACGACGTGAAGCTGCGCAGCCTCGGCGAATCGCGTCGAGATGAGCGCTTCGACGCGATTCGGATTCCAGTCCTGCAGCCCCGCCGTACGGTAGTCGAGGTAGGGACGAATCTTCTCCACGAGCGGCGGCGGGAAGTCGGGAACGTTCTCGACGACTAAATTGGACGGGACAGCGGCGAAGAGCGCGAGAGCCAGAAGGCTGCCGCGCATCACGCCGTCTCCATCAACTCTTCAGGGATATCGAAGTTCGACCAGACGTTCTGGACGTCGTCGTGGTCGTCGAGCATCTCCATCAGCCGCATCATCTGCTTCGCTTTGTTCTCGTCGAGCTTCACGTAGTTGCTCGGAATCTGTCCGAGCTTCGCTTCGAGCGTCGGGATCTTGTTCTTCTCCAGCGCCTGGCGCACGTGCTCGAAGTTGTCGGGCGAGGTATAGATCTCGAAGATGTCGGGATCGTCGGAGCGAAGATCGTCGGCTCCGGCCTCGAGAGCGATCTCCATCAGCTTGTCTTCGTCGGCGACTTTCTTATCGATGGCGAAGTAGCCTTTGCGCTCGAACTGGAAGCGCACCGAACCGGGCGAGCCCATGTTGCCGCCATTCTTCTCGAAGATGTGACGGATCTCCGGCGTAGTGCGATTGCTGTTGTCGGTCATGGTCTCGACCATGAGGGCGACGCCGCCGGGACCGTAGCCTTCATACGTAATCTCTTCGTAGGTGGCTCCTTCGAGCTCGCCGGTACCGCGCTTGATCGCGCGCTCGACGTTGTCCTTCGGCATGTTGTTCGCCTTGGCTTCAGCGACGGCCGCACGGAGGCGCGGGTTCGAATTCGGGTCACCGCCGCCCAGGCGCGCGGCGACGGACATTTCCTTGATGATGCGGGTGAAGATCTTGCCGCGCTTCGCGTCGGCAGCACCCTTCTTGTGCTTGATCGTGCTCCATTTGCTGTGGCCTGACATGCCAGATCGCTCCTCTTGCGGTATGTTGGAAAGAGACGGGCGAACGCCACACGCCTCGGCTGAGGGGCGGGATTATAACAAGGGATGAGGGACGAGGGATGAGGGATGATTCGCGGTCATCCCTCATCCCTCATCCCTCATTCCTCAAAGCTCATTTCACGCTGGCCGTAAAGACCTCTTCCATCAACCCGCGCGGCGCGCAGCCCGTGCTCGTATCCGTGTTTCTCCGGCTGTCGGTCCAGATCGGGTGAGCGATGCCGCCGTAGGCGACGATGCCTTCATAGTCACCCTGCTGATTGCCGTAGTTGATGCTGCGGCAGGGGAAGACTCCGTTGCAATCGTGTTCGTTCGAACGCGCCGTTGTGACGAGAACGTTCGCTCCGAAACTCGAACCGCCATCGCTGGAGCGCGACAGATAGGTATCCGTCTCGTAACGCGAGCCGGTCGTATCGTTGCGCGTGTCGTAGAACGACACGTTCACAACACCGTTCGTCGGATCGATCGACAGCCACTGATTGAACCGATCCACCGGATAGGCAATCGGATCGGTGGCCGCGCGCGGCTGCGACCAGGTCGTGCCTTTATCATCAGAGAAAGAGGTGAGGATGTCGGTCGTAGCGAAGTCGAGCGTATCGGTCCACGAGCAGACGAGACGCCCGCGATGCGCACCCTTGCTGCGGTCGACATCGCACGCCGGATAGATCAACGCGCGACGGACGAACTCCGCCGGGATGCCGGCATCGAAGGGAATGACTTTGTTCGCAACGGTGCGCTGCGTATCCCAGGTCTGGCCACCATCAAACGAGCGGTTGAATTCGATGGTGTTCTGCGCGATGTCATTCCACGCGACGTAGACCTCGCCGTTCGTACCGATGAACGGCACCGCGCCGATCGAGCGTCCGGGACCGTGCGGGTCATCGGCACGCGTGATGTCGAAGGACGCACCGCCATCGCGCGAGAAGGCGAGGCGAATGCCGCCGCTGGTCGATCCGCCGATGGCCGCATCCCAGGCGACGTATACGCTGTCCTTGAATGGGCTGCGCTGATTGAGATCAGTCGTGATCATCGGCTTGTCGTTGAAGTGATTCTCACCGCCTTCAAACGAAAAGAACGTCACGGAAGGATAGGTTTTGCCGCCATCCGTCGACTTCGCTACGGCCAGCTCAGTGCCATTGATGCCGCCGAAGCTCTTGCTGAAGAAGACGACAATGTAACCGTAATACAGATTGCCCTTCGAATCGAACGCCAGCGTCGGATCGGACCCGAAGCGTTGACCACCCGATCCCTTGCCCGGCGGGAGCGGTAGATCGACGCCGACCCACGTGTTCCCGCCGTCGCTCGACGAGTAGCCGCGCATCGGATCGCGGAAGATCTCGTTCGATCCGGCGGCGAGATTCTGCGGCTTGGCTGTGTTGATCGTGATGTACGTCTCGCTCTGCGGGCCGCACTCATTCGACACATCGACATTGCTGCCGAACGCGGCAGACGTGGTCGTGCCGCTCGCGGCGTCAGGGCCGTTGTTGAGTAAGTACTGATACTTATCCCACCAGGTGGGGTCCGTGGAGTTCTTTTGGGCGAAGGCAGTGGTGACGAAAAGCAAACCTACGGCAAGGAGAGAGAGCTTGCGCATCAGGAGGCTCCTTTCGATTTTGGGATGGGGAGCTTATCAGGGTTTGCCCCACTTTTCTGTCGACCATCGTTGTCGTCAGGCGGGAGCTTCAGTAGCATCCGTCTGAGTGACGTTCCAGCAGATCCTGCAAGATGAGCTCGAACGGCGGCGGGGGAAAAAACCCGCGCTATTCGCTGCGCGCGTTCGTGCGGATGCTCGACACCGATCACGCCACGCTGCCGGCGCAGGCTGACGACACGCGCGATCGTCGCGCTGGGCCAAAGGCTGCGGCTGACGCCTGACGAAATCGCTCGCTGCTGCGCGCTCGAGAACGACGCCGACACAGCTCGGCATCACGATCGACGATATGAATGTCTCGCTGCAGCAGCTTCTATACAAGGGCACGATCGTCATGTGCGCCCGAGATCAATGGAGGATTCGATGAGCAACGCCGTCGTGCAATGGCAGATCGTCGCGCGCGATCCGGAGACCGTGACGAAGTTCTACAGCGCGGCATCGACGGCGGTGTGTGGCCCTCACCTCCCTCACCTTCCTCACCTCCCGAGGGTCACAACCTCGTTCAGTTGTTCGTCGAAGTCGATGACGTCGACGCGATGATGGCCAAAGCGCAATCTCTCGGCGCGAAAGTCATCGTTCTGTACGTCAGGCCTGCCTGATGGCGATGTCCCGGCCATCGTTCGGACTGATGCAGAAACGCGCCCAGGCAAGGTACACTCGCCTTCACACGGAGGATTCCATGGGCTTCTTTGACAACCTGCGCAAACAGGTCGGTTCGCAGTTCATCGAGATCATCGAGTGGCTCGACGACTCGAACAACACGCTGGTCTATCGCTTCCCCGTCTATAACCAGGAAATCAAGATGAACGCGCAGCTCATCGTGCGCGAGAACCAGCATGCCCTCTTCATCAATGAAGGGAAGGCCGCCGATCTCTTCTCGCCCGGCCGCTATCAGCTCACGACGCAGAACATGCCCATCCTGACGACACTGCGCGGCTGGAAGTACGGGTTTCAATCGCCGTTCAAGGCCGAGGTCTACTTCTTCAACACGCGTCTGTTCACGGATCTGAAATGGGGCACGGCGAATCCGGTCATGATGCGCGATCCCGAATTCGGCATGATCCGCGTGCGCGCGTACGGCACATACGCGACTCGAATCAGCGACGCGAAGAAGTTTTTCGCCAACATCGTCGGCACGCAAGGATTGACCGGTACCGAGGAGATCCTCGGGCAGCTTCGATCGACGATTCTGTCGCGGCTCTCCGACGCGATTGCCGAGGCGCACATCGCCGCACTCGATCTGGCCTCGCAGTACGACGAGCTATCCGCTGTCGCAGTCAAGATCCTGCAACCCGAGTTCGGCGCGTACGGTCTGGATCTGGCGCGTTTTTACATCGAGAACATCTCGCTGCCGGAGGAAGTCGAAGCGGCGATCGATCAGCGGACGAAACTCGGAGTTCTCGGCGATCGCATGCAGCAATACGCGCAGTTGCAGACGGCCGATGCCATCAAGGTCGCTGCGGCGAATCCCGGGGGAATCGCGGGAGCGGGCGCCGGCATCGGCGCCGGAATGGCAATCGGCAGCACGATGGGTCAGGCGTTCAATCCGCCGCCACCGCCATCGCCTGGCGCGGCAGCGCGGTGGTCGATCTCGATCGACGGCAAGACGTTCGGTCCCTACACCGATGACGCGTTGCGCGCGATGGTGCAATCGGGTCAGGTTCCGGCGACGACACAGGCGTGGCGTCAAGGCGCAGGCGGCTGGGCTCCAATCACGAGCTACGCAGAGCTCGGTCTCGGAGGATCGGCGACACCGCCTCCCCCACCCCCGCCGCCCGCGAAGTCATGAGCGCTGCGTCACCGATCTCCGCAAAGGTCCGCAAGTTCCCTTGCCAGTCGTGCGGCGCAGACATCCGCTGGGATCCAGACGCGGATGCGATGACATGTCCGTTCTGCGGACATTCGAAAACGATCGCGCGGCAATCCGGCGTGGTTCAAGAAAAGAGTGTCGACGCCGCTCTGCGTAGCCCACGCGACCTCGGATGGGGCGCCGATCGAAAGGTGATGATCTGCAAGCGATGCGGCGCGCACACGACGCTCGATCCGCACATCGCTGCCAGCTCGTGTGCGTTTTGCGGAACCGCCGCGGTGGTCGATGCGCCGCCGAATGCCAATGTCGTGCGACCGGAAGGTCTGCTGCCGTTCAAAGTCGGACGAAACTCGGCGATTCAGAAGTTCCGCGGATGGCTCAAGTCACTCTGGTTTCGTCCGAACAATTTCCAATCGGAGTCGCGACTGACGTCGATGCAGGGTGTGTACATCCCGTTCTGGACGTTCGACGCCGCGACGTACTCCATGTGGACCGCTCTCGCCGGCTACTACTATTACGAGACGGTCACGCGGGTCGACAACGGACGCACCGTGGAAGAACAGGTGCAGCGGACGCGGTGGGAACCGGCATCGGGAAATCTCTCGAAGCTCTTCGATGACGTTCCGGTGCCGGCGTCGAACGGAATTCCGCCGAATCTCGCAAAGGCGATCGAGCCTTTTCCCACCGCGAACCTCACGCCGTACGAGCCGTCGTTTCTCTCGGGATTTCTCGCGGAAGAGAACGCCATCGATCTTCCGGAGGCTCTCGAGAGCGCGAAGGAGAGGATGCGCGGCGAGATTCGCAACGAGTGCATCCGGCAGATTCCCGGCGATACGTACATGAACCTCGACGTCAGCACGACGTTCTCTGCGCTCGCGTACAAGAACGCGCTGCTGCCGGTGTGGATCGCCGCGTACGAGTACGCAGGGAAACCGTACCGCTACATCGTGAACGGTGTCACGGGCAAAGCATCAGGCACAGCACCATACTCGGTCATCAAGGTCACGCTGGCGGTGCTGGCGGCGGTCGCGGTCGTGATCACGTGGTACTGGCTCAAGTCGCAATAGCCTTGGAGTGCGGCGGCTTCGCCGCGCTATTTCGTCAGTTTCCGCTCCGCTTCCCGTTGCAGCGATAAGTATTCGTCCATCTCCGGCGAGCCTGGCCGAATCTCGGAGAGCCGCTGCGAGATGTCGAGCGCGTTGCGTGCGCACTCCCAGTTCTGCAGCCGGACGTGCGCGCGCGCGATGTGGAAGTAGGGGTAGTAATCGATCAACCACATCCCGTAGGTCCGCGCCTGTTTCTGCGGATTCGGACGATGGGAGACGGCGTCGATGAAATGCGTGAGCGCGCGGGGATAATCGCCTTTGCGCTCCAGCTCCAGCCCGATCTCGTAATTCGCATACCACGGTGCCTCGGATTGTTTCGTGTCGAGCGGAACATCGCATTTCTCGAGCACGTCGCGCCGCAGCATGTTGAATTCCTGCTCGCTCAAAACCGGCGCCTTCTTCGTGTACACGGCGTAGCGCGGTTTGCTGTAACGAACATTCGTGTCGCCGCGCAGGAGAAGCTGATAGGCCACGAGAAGCGGACGCCCGACTTCGCTCTTCGCGGCAACACCCGATGTTTCCGCAAGCGCGAGCTCCTGGCGAGCCTTCTCCACGTCTCCGGTCATTTGTCTGGCAATCGCCAGATAAAGATGCGGAACGTAGTCGATGTACTGCTGCGGCCGCGTCGCGATCTGCAACCCTTCCCTCTGTCGCGCGGCGAGTGCCGCTTCGAGATGCGGAATCGCGGCCGCCGCCTGTCCCTGCTCGACGAGGCGCACACCGAGTTCGTAATGCTCGAACCACGTGGTACCGATGACGGTCGCCAGAATGATGGTCAACATGATTCGATTCTACGACCAGCGGCGCCATTCGGCGTCGTAGTAGCGAACGAGGATCTGATTGTCGAGCCGGTTGATCTCGACGATGAGCGGCGCCATGTCCGGCGGGAAGATGAACAGCGAAGCGAGCGTCGCCTCATCGAGGTAGCGCACGGGTGTCGAAACGCTGACTGGCGGATCGAACGAATGCTTCCTGGCCAGCACGAATCCCCACACGCCGAACGACGGCACAGTCGTCTGATATGGCTGCACGTGAAATCCGGAAGCTTCGATCGTGCGCACGATGCACCAGTACGATCGGCGCGCGTGCAGAGGTGAGGTGCACTGCACGGTGATCGCACCCTCCGGAGCGACACGAGCACGCAGGAGTCTGTAGAAATGAGTCGTGTACAGCTTGCCGAGGGCGTAGTTGTTCGGATCGGGAAAGTCGACGATGGCGACGTCGAACGTCTCGCGATTCCGGGACAGCCAGACCATGGCATCGTCGTTGACGATGTGAACGCGCCGATCGAACATCGATCGCGCATTCAGGGCCACGAGCCGATCGAATGATCTCGCCAGACGAGTCATCTCCGAATCGAGATCCACGAGCGTCACGTTCTCCACACTCCGGTATTTCAACACCTCGCGAAGAGCCAGACCGTCGCCACCACCGAGGATCAGCACGTTGCGAGCAGTGGGGACGGAGGCCATCGCCGGATGCACCAGCGTCTCGTGATATCGATACTCGTCCTCGGAACTGAACTGCAGGTTGCCGTCGAGGAAGAGGTCGAAGCCGCCCATCGTCCGCGTCATCACGATCCGCTGATAGCGCGTGGTGACGGAGTAAATGATTCGATCCGCATACAGCTCGTCTTCGGAAAGTGAAGTGAGTGTCCGCGCACCCGCCCACCCTCCACCGAGTGCGATCAGCACGATCAGCGCGCGCACGCGCAAGCCGATGACTCCTCCGCGAATCAGAGGGCGAAGCAGATAGGTGCCGTAGACGCCGACGCCGGCATTCAACAACCCGAAGGCGATCGATGTCCGCACGAGACCGAGGCGCGGGACGAGAAAGAGAGGAAAGAGAATCGCGGCAAAGAGAGACCCCACGTAATCGAAGCTGAGCACGCGCGACACGAGCTCTTTGAATTCGAAGTGTTCGTTCAGAATCCGCATCAGGATCGGGAGCTCGAGACCGACGAGGACACCGATGACAAAGACCAGGAGATAGAGAAACAGCGAGAACCATTCCAGTCGCGCGAATCCGAGAAAGAGAAGCGGCGCGGAAAATCCACCGACGAGCGCGACGGCCAGCTCCACGTCGACGAAGCGCGCGGCGAGATCCGATTCGATGAATCGGGACAGCCAGGCTCCGGCCCCGAGCGCGAAGAGATACAGGCCGATGATCAGCGAGAACTGCGTGACGGAATCGCCGAGCACATAGCTCGCCACTGTGCCGGCGAGCAGTTCGTAGATGAGGCCACACGCCGCGATCACCAGGACATTCAGAAAGAGCACCGGCGTGCGCTTCATGTCATCCGTGAATCGCCGCGCCGATGATGAGCGCGAGTCCGAGAAGCACCGATCCGATCACGATGCCCATGGCCGTGTTCTGATCCGTCTCCAGCTCCTTGCGAATCGAGAACGGGGAGATCTTCACGATCACCCAGAAAGCCAACCCGAATGCGACGAGGCCGAAAACCGTGTACACGATGGTGCTGAGAAACGTTCTGAGATAAGGAGCGAGTTCCATCACTTGCCTCCATGAAATCCGGACCGCCGCGTGCCGCGAACTCCGCCGCCGGTCTCACGCTCGCCGGACGGAAAGTCGAGACCGCGGAATTCGGCCCACGCGTATGTGGCCAATAACAGAAAAGCCAATGCTGTGTAGATTTTTTTCATCATGGCGAATCCCTAATCATCATCATCGTCATCGTCGTCATCATCGTCGCCCCCAGCCTTCGCATACGGGCTGTAATCGCTGTCGCTCCAGCGCCGGACTTCGAAACCGTGACGCCGCAGCCCCGTGATCAGCGGAATGATCGAGATCCCGAACACGGCGAGGATCAGATGCGACCAGCGAAAGATGCCTTCGTGAATTTCGAGATCGACGATCGGCGGCGTGGCGCCGTTGTACTTCGCGTCAAAGTGAATCGTGTAATGTCCCTCCGGCAACGCCGGCAGCGACACCACCTCCGTCCGCTCATCCTCGGTCCACGGTCCTTCGTCGTCCGATCCTGACGAGTATTCCATCCACAGATCGAACATCTCCGAGACGTCGCTCTCGGCGTGATCAAACTCCCCGGCCAGCTCGACGTGATCGCCATTGGCGACGTTCGAATATCCGCGAATGAGGAGATTGCGATGGCCACTGAGCGGAAATGATCGTGTCGAAAATTTCTTGATGCCCGGGACGTCGCTGATGGCGACGGTGCCGAGGTCGATCGAGTCTTTGTAGGCGAGGCGTCGCGGAAGCGTGATCGCGACGATGAGCGCGATGATGAGCAGGGCGGTCATGGCCAACGCCCACTCGCGGGAAAGCGACGGAGACGGGTTCGGCTCCATCGATCCCACGCCGGCCGGTCGTGGAAGACCGCCGACACCGAATGCCTCTTCAACGTCCTCGACAGGAAAGTATCGGGCGATCGAGTAATTGATCTCATCGCCCTGTTTCGTCGAGAAGAGCTCTTTCGACATGCCTTCCGGCGGGGCGATGTAATCGGAAGTCTTCACCGTTTCGCCGAGCGAGACTTTCCATGGGAACTCGCCCAGCACGAATGTGACTTCGGGCGCCGATCGCTCGAACAACTTGAAATGTCTTCCGTCGTACTCGAGCGACGGCGGTGACCCCATCGGCTCGGTGTCGACGATGCCGCCCGGCAGAATCGGTTGCTCGATGCTCCAGTGCAATTCGTCGTGCGTCAGGTAGCGAAAGCCTGTGGAACGATTGAAGAGAAGGTATTCGTCCCAGGAGAACGGATCAACTCCGCTTCGCTCGGTGCGCGTCGTGAACCCGGCCACGACGTACTTCACGCCGTCGATCGTTCCCTCTCTGCCGATGGGAATCAGCGGCTCGATCTTCTGCTTCTGCGCGGTGAGGAACTCGAGGATGCTTCCCGGTCTCACGGCGTGCAAGGCACGGCAACTCGGGCAAACGATCCGCTCCGTCTTCCCCGGCGCGAGCAGATTCAGCGGCGCACCGCACTTTGTGCATGAGATTTTCTGCACGCCCACGCGCGTCGCGTGCGGAGTCGCATCGATCGGAACTCCCAGATCGGCGAGCGAGACTTCACGGCCCTTGAAAACGAGTGTCGCTGCACCGCGCGCCTCGACCGTCGCGAATCGTTTGTCCGGTCCGGAGAGATCGACGTATCGATACGTCGTTCCCGGTACGGCGCGCCAGGGCATCTCGCCTTCAGCCGACACGACTTCTGCGCGGCCGGCTTCGAAGACGCTCATGTCGTCGATGCGATCGCCAACGGCCAGGCGCTGCACATTCGGAACTTCGCTCGCCGCCGTCTCGAACGTCACGAAGTAATAGCCGTCGGCATCCTCGACCCAACCCCACCGTCCATCGTCAAACGCTGCGTACCACTCGTCCCACACCGAACCGGAGTCGTGGCGAAGCTGGGCGCGACCGACGAGACGGTAACCGGTGCCCGCGTACCGACCGGCCAGTCCGACGGAAAGAACGGAGCCGGTGTCGATGAGCGCCGACACTTTGCCGAGACTCTCGACATCGCGGTCGGTGCGGGCAACCGCGGCGCGGCAATAGGGACAGATCAGGACCAGCGATGAACCGATCTTGAATTCGATCTGCGCACCGCATCCCGGACAATTCGCGACCTTCACTTCGTCACCGATCGCGCCACGGTCCGCACGTGCACTTCGCGCGCGCCGAGAATTTCGCGCAACCGTATTTCCCACGGCCATGCGTCGCGCTCCCGACAGCAGTACAGATTGAACGCGACGACGCCGTGCTCGGGATACGTGTGACAGGCGAGATGCGATTCGGTCAGCATCACGAAGCCGGTGATTCCGCCGGGGGCCGGAAAGACGTGCCAGGCCGGATCGTGCAGTGGATGCAGCTCCAATTCATCGATGATGCGCGCGAAGAGCGCGCGTAACACTTCGACGTCGGCCAAAGCATCGCGACGGCATCCGCCAGCCTCGACGAGCCACTCCGCTCCGATGTCCATGAGTTGAAACCGGATTCTAAGTCAGAGCTCGAGGCGGCGCAGAACTGCTTCACCCGCGGCCCTGGTTCCGAGCGATCCGCCGATGTCGCGCGTCGTCTCGCCGGCATCAATTGCACTGATGACGGCGCGTTCGATCGCATTGCCCTCATTCGCGAAACCGAGATACTCGAGCATCATTGCCGCCGTGAGGATCGCGCCGATCGGATTCGATACATCTTTTCCCGCGTATTTCGGCGCGCTGCCGTGAATCGGCTCGAATAACGACACGCGGCCCGGATGAATGTTGCCCGACGCCGCCATCCCCAGACCGCCCTGCAACGCCGCGCCGAGGTCCGTGACGATGTCGCCGAACATGTTGTTGGTGACGATGACGCTGAACATCTCCGGCGCGCGCACCATCTGCATCGTCAGCGCATCGACGAACATGTGGAAGTGATCGATCGCCGGATAATCCTTGGCCACTTCCTCGAATGTCCGTAGCCACAGGTCGCCGCCGAATCGCATCACGTTGTTCTTGTCGGACATGCACACGGACTTCCGTCCGGTGCGTTTCGCGAAGTCGAAGGCATAGCGGATGATGCGCTCCACCCCTTTGCGCGTCGAAACGTCTTCCTGCACGGCGATCTCTTCGGAAGTCCCCTTCTTGAAGTTGCCGCCCATGCCGACGTACGCGCCTTCCGTGTTCTCGCGGAAGATGACGAAGTCGATCTCCTTTGTCCCCTTCTCTTTCAGCGGCGAGAGCTTTTCGTTGAGAAGCTTCACGGGACGGTAGTTGACGTAGAGATCGAGCTGGAAGCGCATGCCCAGCAGGATGTCGGCAGCGTGCTTCATATCGGAGATGCGCGGATCGCCGAACGCGCCAAGGTAGATGGCCGCATAGTTGTTGCGGATGTCATCGATCGCGCCCGGCGGCATCGAGACACCGGTGCGCAGATATTCGTCGGCGTTCCATCCGAAGGGGACGAACTCCAGTCCGAGTCGACAGCCATCGTTGATGGACTCGAGGATTTTGCGTCCGGCGGCGATGACTTCGGGCCCGATGCCATCGCCCGGGATGACCGCGATCTTCCTGTTCAAAGCGGCGCGGATTCTACAATGTGATCATGCCGCCCAAGGAGCGCACCCGCTGGCGAGACGTGGCGTGGTATTCGCCGATCGCGATCGTCGGCGGCGCGCTCATCGCGGCGATGAGCTCCGGTCTTCACTGGAATGTGCGGGTCCTCCTGCACGGCGGTTTGATCGGCTTGACGTGCTTCTCAGGCGCCATCTTCTGCGAATCGCTCGTTCATCGCTGGGTCCAGGCCGCGCCCGGTCAATGGTGGCGGCGCGCGCTCGTCTACTTCGTCGGCGGCCAGCTCGGTTTCCCGATCGGCTTCGCTCTCGGCGTCTGGCTGATCTGGGGACAACCCATTTCATCCTTGCGGTTGCCGCGCACGGTCTGGATCACCGTACTGTTCACCGGAGGCGTCGGCACATTCATCGGTCTCGTCGCCCATGGTTATGAGTCGATGAAAGATCGCCTGCGCACGACCATCGTCGCCGAGAAGGAGCTCGAGCTCGCGCGCGAATTCCAGGCCCGGCTTCTGCCCGCGCCGGAGATCGCCGCCGACAGTTATCGCATCACGAGCCGCAATCTCGCGGCGCGATACGTCGCCGGCGATTTCTACGACGTTTTTCAGTACGCCGACGGTGCCGTGGGCGTCGCCATCGCTGATGTCGCCGGAAAAGGCGTCGCTGCCAGTCTGACCATGGCTTCGGTGAAGGCGGTGCTGCCGCTGCTCGCCGCGTCGCGCCCCGTCGACGAAGCGATGTGTGCGCTCAATGAGAAATTCAACGGCGAGCTGCCGAAGCGCGAATTCATCGCGCTGGCACTCGCGCGTTACGACCCGCGAACCGGCTCCGTGTCGTTCGCGAATGCAGGAGTGCCCGACCCGTATGTCGTTCGACAGAACGGCGAGGTCGAGACGATCGTCGTGGGTGGTCCGCGTCTGCCGCTTGGACTGAAGCGGTCGATTCCCTATGAAAAGGTGACGTTCTCACTGCGCCAAGGCGATGCGCTGCTGCTCTTCTCGGACGGTTTGCCGGAAGCGACGACGCCGGATGGAGAGCAGCTCGGCTATGACCGCCTCGCGCAGATCGTGCGAGACGCTCGCGGCGTGGATGCGATCCTCGAACGCGTGCATGCGATGACCTCCGAACAGGTCGAAGACGATCAAACGATCGTCATGCTCGAACGGCGGAGGGCGTCGTGAGCTCAATCCCGCGCCGCGCGATCGCTTCCTTCAAGGCGGGATCACACAGCGCGCGCGTCTCGGCATCCCATTCGTAATGCCAGTGCGCGTACTCATCGACGCCGATACCCGGGTGGGCGACGAGCTCAGTGACGCCTTCGACGTGATCGAGCAGCGGTTCGATCGTTTTCAGATGTCCCGCTTCGAGTACGCCGATCGTCCGGTCATTCGACCCGGAGGCCCGACGTCCAAAGAAATCGAGAGCAGCGATTGATGCGCGCCGGATCGGTCCCGCGTGTCCACCGTGATCGACGACCGTACGCACATAAGGGATGCGGTATTCAACCGAGAGATGCTGTACGAGCTGAAACAGGCGCGGAAGGATGTGCAGATGCTGATGGCTGTTGAGATGCGTCACGCGGAGTCCGGTTTCGAGCACCGTTTCGATCTGCGCACGCAGCTCTGTATGAACGTCATCGTGCCGCGCGAAGATGAATCGGACATAGTTCTTGGGCATCAGATCGCCGGTCGTGAGCGCCCGCTCTTCCACCAGGGTCAGGTGCACGCCGACTTCGAGCGAGGGCACGTCGCGCAGCCGTGCCACAGCGTGGCCGAAGGCACGCCCGTTCGCCACGACGCTGCACGCCGTGACGATTCCTTCACGATGCGCGCGAATCGCGCCTTCGGTCATTCCGCGATGAAGACCGACATCGTCCGCGGTGACGATCAGGCGCTTCACTGTGGAGCGGCGGCCGCTTCGGCCGCCGATTCGCCGCGCGAAGCGCGCGGCGCTCCACGCGCAACCTTCTTCCTCATCTCCGGAAACAGCGCCACGAGCTCGCGAAAGATCTTGAAAATCACCGCCGGCGAAGATAGATGCGACGTGCCGTGCACGCGTGGGAAGTAATCGAGACCGATCTGCTGGATGATGTAGCCATGGTTGCGCGCCTTCACGATCAGCTCAGCGTCGATCAGCGATCCTTCCGAGCGAAGCTGAATCGCTTGCAGAACCTCACGCCTCATCAATTTGAATGAGAAGTTGACGTCGCGGATGTAGATGCCGAACAGCACGCGGATGAGCCAGTTGTAGGCAATCGTGTAGACAGTGCGGCGGAATCCTTCGGTCGTGCGATCGAAGCGGTAGCCGGAGATCAGATCCGCACGGGTGACATTCATGGCCCGGATCGCTCTGCCCAGAACGTCGGGGTCGAACGGCAGATCGGCATCCATGTAGAGGATTAACTCGTGCTGCGCGGTGGCGAATCCGGTGCGGAGGGATGCGCCGAGTTTGAGATTGAAATCGTGGCGAATCAGACGGATCTTCGGATTGCCGGCGATGGCGCGACGAACGATCTCCGGCGACTGATCGGTCGATGCGTCGTCGATGATCAAGATCTCGTACTCGCGTGAGTGCTGCGACAGCGCATCGACCGCGTAGCGAACCGCGTGATCGATGTTCGCCTCCTCGTTGAACATCGGGATCACCAGCGAGATGGTCGGCTTCTGCATCCGCCTTCGATGATACGTCAGCGCTGCTCGAGTGAGAGAAGCTGAACGGCAAGGGTGCGGCGATCGCGCGGGGAAGTGAAGGAGCGCGCGGAGTGAATGCGCAGCGGCGAGCGCGCCGGAAACGAGAAGGATAGCGGGCGTCCGCGCGTGACGGTCACAGGAACTCCGTTGATGCTGACTGTATTGCGGTCGATCGGCGCGTCAGCAGGCAAAGCGAGCACCAGATGGACGACGCGCGGTCCCAGTGGCGGCAGCGCGATCAGGGCATCGCTTCCGAGCCATCTCCACTCCTCGTCTCCGCTGCGTTCAAACTGGTAGACGCCGCCGAGCGACCGATAGCGCGCGGCGGGCGGAAAAGGGATCAGGGTGACGACGCGATAACGATTCGTGGTCACTTTTCCATACGCGTCACTATCGCGCCAGAAAAACGTGCGCGCGTGTGGCGTTGACGAGCCACCGTCGGCGAGAAGGAAGAGCGGCGTCTTCTGATCGGCGTACCGGTCGAAATCGCGAATCGGAGCGACATCGATTCGCGAGAAGCGCGCCCAGGCTTCGAGCGGCGGCTCGTACATCAGCACAGCATCGGCCGGCAGATACCGCCGCGCGTACCGCATCGCTGCTGCCGCCGGCGACGGCATACGATGTCGATCGTAGAGGATCGGCCACGCGTAGAGAAACGCCGCGGCGCCGTAGACGAGAGCGGCGGCGAATGCAGCGCGCGGCCATCGCGACAAGGCGGCCGCGGCGAAGATCGCCACGGCGATCATCGAAGGAATCACCGGCTGAACGCCGTCACCACGATCGGCCACGGCGAAGCAGAAGAGAAGATGGCTGATAGCGAACGCTGCGAGCGGGAGAGCGCGCTTCTTCATCATGCCAAGTCCGACCACGGCCGCGATCAGGATCGGAAACGACAGCCATTTCGATCCCCACGGATGGGCGATGAATCGCAGGACAAGCTCGCGGCCGTGCAGGCCCACGGCGGCCGATGCCGTTCGAAGCGCCGCGTAATTGGTGATCACGTAATCGCCGAAACGTCCTCGGATCGCTTCGATGAGGGGGATGAAACAGAGGAGAAGCGTGGCGCCTCCGATGACGGCAGCGCTCGCGCGCCGCATCCCCGGCGAAATCGCCAGCGCCACACACACCATTGCGAGAATCGCCAGCGCGATCTCCGGCCGCGCTCCGATTGCCGCTGCGGCGAAGATGGCGAACCAGATCGCGTCGCCTCGAACGAATGCCAGCATCGCCCCCGCGATCAACGCCATCGCCGTCGCCTCGGCGTTCGGCAAAGGTCCGAACACGAGCATCGCCGGTGAGAGATAGAGCACGAGCGCCGCCGCGGCACCGCTCCACAGGTCTCCGAGGAGCTCCGTCGCCAGAAGGGAGACGATGATGACGCCGGCGACTGACGCCACGATGCTCAACGCCAGTAACGCGAAGAATGGATCGTGGACGAAGAAGTTGAACAACCGGCCGAGTGCGACATGGAGCGGATATCCAGGAGGCTCGGGCTGTTGCTGCACCGGATCGAACGTCAGAAGAGCCTGACCGAAGCGCACCTCCTCGCTTTGCCAGAACGTCTTCGGCAGCGTGGCGATCTGTATCGCAAGAATGATGACGGCGGCGATGACAAGTGGGAGCTGCTTCAGAGCGTGCTCCTCAGGTCATAAAGCTTCACGGCCAGACGGCGCGGATCGCGATTGAGACTCTTAGGAACTCGAGCAGGAATGAACGCTCGTCCAGCGTCGAAGCGAATCACCGGCGAGCCGGCCGGCACGTTCAGCTCGATGTCGATCGGCTTGCCGCGGTGAAGCTCCAGCGTTTGGCTGAGCGCGCCGTCGACGTGGATGGTCAACGGATTGACTTCCATCGGATAGATGACCGGTAACCCCAGACGGATCATGACTGAGCGCGCAGGTCCACGCGGCAACTGCAGCTCTGCCGGCGAATCGAGCCACCGCCACTCCTCCCCTTCCGCTTCGCGCTCGGGGACATAGACGCCACGCAGGACACGAAAGCGGCGCTCCGGCGGAAGCGGAATCAGCGAAACGACGCGGTAGTGATTTCGCGTCAGCTTCGAATAGGCATCGCTCGGTTGCCACCGAAACGTTTTTGCTCCCGGCTCATGCGAGATCCCGTCCGCATAGATGAAGAGTGGTACATCAGCGCGATCGAAGTACAACGCCAATCCGTCGTTGACGCGCATCCGCTGCCGATCGGAAAAGAAGACCTGCGCGTGAGGCCAGAGTGGCAGCTCGTAGAGCACGACTGCGTTGCGCGGATAGAGCCATCGCCCCAGACGCGCAGCGCGAAACGGTGGTGAATCGGATGATCCGCGCTGCGAGATGATCGAGCTGACGTAGATCACCGAGCCGGCGGCAAAAAGGGTGACGAACGCGTACGCGGGTACGTGGAATCGCCGGGACAGCTCGACGATACCCGCAGCGGCGAAGAACGCGCTACCGAGAACGAAAGGGATCGCGTACCGAACGCCATCGGCCGGATCCATGAAACCGAGCGCGAAGGCGAGATACAGAAGAGCGCCAACCGCGAGCGGGATCGCGCCTCTCTCGCGCCTCCGGATCATCACCACCGCCCCGACAACCGCGGCGATCAGCAGAGGCAGCGACGCGATCTTCGTTCCCCACGGATGGGCGATGAATCGAAATGCGACGCGCGGCGTGGTCCAGCCGCTGCGTGAGACATCGGCATCGTGTTCCGCGAGATAGCTGGCCTGCGTCGTCTCGTAGCGGACGAGCCGATCGACTCCGCCGACTGAATAGGCCAGCGGAACGAGCCATGAGAGACACACCAGCGTGAAGATCGCCAGAACGGTCACGCGCTTCCGCCAGGTTTGCAGCATTGCGACGTGAGTGAAGAGCAGTGGCACGACGAAGATCGCGAACTGCGGCCGCCATCCGATCGTCAGCGCCGCCAATGCGCCGGACAATCCGGGCGACTCGCCGGCGGACATTACGTAAAGCGCTCCCCCGAGCAGAGCGATCGCTCCCGGATCGGACATGGCCAGCGTCGAATGAACGAGCAGTGCCGGTGAAAAGTAGAACAGAAGTGCGCCGGTCACACCGAGCGTCGCGTCGCCGGAGATGTTGCGGAACGCCAGCGCCAGGAGGACGAAGCCGATCGCGGAGGCAAGGAAATTCATCGCCACGAGCGCGGTGAAGCTGTTCGGCGCAAAGAGACGAAAGAAGTTTCCGGCGGCAATGAATAGTGGATAGCCCGGCGGTGGCGGATGGTGAGCGATCGGATCGTAATGCCCGAGGCTCTGGAGGAACAGCAGTTCGTCGAATTCCCACGGCGTAGCCGGGATCGCGAACCACAACACGATCACGAAGACGCCGAGGGCGATGAGCAGTTCTCTGGACCGCAATCGGTGAAAACTATAATCCGCGCCTCATGCCGCTCGGCTATATCCGTGCGCTGACGCTGCTCCACCGCACGTTTCGCGCGCATCCCGCCGCGCACCGCATCCACATCCTGGGGCGTTTTCTCAGCACGCCATTTCTGCGGACGCTCGACCTGATTCCCGCGGGCTCGGGCGTTCTCGATATCGGCGCCGGTCACGGTCTGCTGGCGCGGCTGATCGCCGAGGAGTGCGCGGCCGATGTCGTGGCCGTCGATCCCGATCTGCGAAAAGTGCTGATCGCATACGAGCATCCGCGGATTCGTTTCGTGGCTGGTTACGATGACTGCATCCGCGGGGAATTCGATGTCGTGACGATGTACGACGTCATCTATCGTCTCGCGCCAGAGCAGCGCGATGCGCTCTTTGCCCGTGTCTACGAGCGGCTCAAACCGGGCGGCATCTTCCTCTTGAAGGATATCGACCCCGCCCATCGTCTCAAGTGGAGGTGGAACCAGATCCAGGAATGGATTTCCGATCGCGCGTTCGGCCTCACCATTGGCGAGGGGCTGCACCCTGAGTCGCGCGAGCAGATCAGTGAGCGGATGGCGCGCGCCGGCTTCGTCGATTTCGAGTGGAAGCGGGTCGATTCTGGTTACCCGCATGCTCACATCGTTTACACAGCGCGGAAGCGATAGAATTCGCCGAATCGTCCATGTTCTGTCCTTATTGCGGCGTCAGCAACGAGCGGTGGGAGGCGAAGTGCTTCGTCTGCGAGAGGTCGCTTCCGTCGCTCGACGCAAAGGCGGCCGCATCGGCGGGATCACCGGCCCGAGCGCGCGCCGCGGCCGCACGCCGAGACACCACCGGGCAACCGACGATCGCCGCCGTTGGCGATCGTATGATCGCGTTGCTGTTCGACCGCGTTGTCGTCGCCGCCATTCTCCTCGTCGGCGGCGCCTGGGCCGCCGATCACTGGAGCGGCTATCAATTCCAGCCGACTGTGTCGAACGCCGCCGCCCTCGGCGGCGTGATTTTCGTCGTGACGTTTCTCTATCACTTCCTCAGTGAGGTCGCCCTTCTGACGACGCTCGGAAAAGCGGCGATGGGCCTGCACGTCGGCGTCGAAGGAGACCGCAACCGGCTGGCAGCGATCGCGATCCGCAATGCCCTGCGGATCGTCGATGGCCTCGGCTTCTATCTCGTCGGGTTTCTGTTCGCGACGTTCACCAGCCAGCGACAGCGCGTCGGCGATCTCGTCGGCGGAACGTTCATCCTCGATTGGCCGGTCCCGCGAGGTGGCCGCGCCGCGATGATGATTCTGATCGTGATCATCGCCGTGGCGGCGGTGTGGCTCGCAGCGTCGATCTGTCCGACGTGTGGAGGACAGGCGATCCCGCCCGTCCTCCGTCACTGATTCAATTCGCGAATGCGATATCGGAAATGAGAAGCGCGCCGGAGCCGGTGCGGTCGAAGTTGAAACGAACCGAGACGACGTCCGTGAGATCGATGGCGCCAAATCCGGTGAGGGGAACCCTGATCGTGTTCAGCAGCACTTTCGGGACATGGATCACTTCTCCGGGCGGATAGTAGAGCGCGCCCGAGACATCACTGACGCGGACCGAGGCACTACGGTTCCTCCGATCCGTGAGAACGACGTCGAGATTCTGCGGCAAGCCGACCGGATTGCGCAGGTCGGCGAAATTCACGCTGGCGCGGAACTGCAGCACGTGGAACGCGCTGACATCGCGAGTCCCTCTCGGCAGATCGTTCTCGATGAATGCTGCGGTCGAAGTCCATCCAGCCTGCAATTGGCTCAAGCCGCGCGTGGTTCGCGATCGCGCGCTCGGCGTCGTATGCGGCTGCCGCGAATTTCGCTCGAACGGCAGACAGAACCGCGGCTGCGGCGCTTCGCCACCGCACAATTCGTAAGGCGTGATTCCGCTCTGCGTTACGTCGCCGCCGAGGGTGTCTGTCGACAGATCGGCGGCGGTGAGAAGCCGGTTGACGTCGCGACGAGTCGTGAGCAGATCAGGCGCCTGATACATGACGAAGGTCTGGCTCGGCGTGGCGCGTACATCGCCAGTGAACTGCGCGGCGAAATCTTCTCCGCCGATGTAATTGCGGAAGAAACCGGCGATGTAAGCGAGACCGACAGCACGCTGCTGCTCCGGAGTCAGGCGCTGATTGCCTTTGACGACCCCACAGTGCGGATCGCTGCGACCACCGGGCACGAACGCGTTCCAATCATCGGCAGCCCCGGGAAATGAGTTGCTCGATCCGGGCGTCCATACGGTATTGAAGAAGTTGTGATTCGCGCCCATGACGAGCACGTTGTGTTTCGCCGTCGGATCGCCGGCAACCCTGTAGCGCGCGTCATCGTAGAAATGCACGCCCTGCAGGTCGGCGACATCGCCGTCGCAGTACGGAAGCATGACCGCGAGCGACACGTTGTTGGCGACCGAGCGATTGAAATCGACCGGCGCGAGCGGGTAGACCGCTCTCACTCCGTACGGCGATCCAGCAGAGACGTTCAGCAGGAAGTGGCGAACGACACCTTCTCCACCGCGCGAGTGTCCCATCGTACCGACGCGCGTCAAGTCGACTTTGCCCACGAATCTCGTTCCGAAAGGCGCTCCGCCCGCTGTGTTGAACTGGTTCCAGAGATCGAGGTGATGCTGAATCAACTCAGCGCGAGCATTGGCGCCGAGATCGAAGACGAAGTTGTCGCGGGCATTGATGCCGTTGGCGCTGATCGAAACGATGATGTAGCCGTGGCTGGCCAGCACCTGCGAGATGTAGTCGTAACCCTGGTAACTCGGAATCGGCAGGCGGGGCGAGACGCACGGCCATTCGAGAAATGCCGCGCCGCCAACGAAGCAGGTGGCATGGCGTCCGTGCAGAAAGACGATGAGCGGATACGGTCCGCCCGGTAATCCGGTCGGGAAGTGAACGCTGGCCGTCACCTCGACCGGGCCGGGGAAATTCGTAGGGAAGAACGCGGTGTCGCCGAACGTGTACTCCTCTCTGCTGACCGCGAGTGGACCGGGAGCGGAAGGATCCGCTGCGAATGCGACCGCGGCGACGAAGAGGAACGACGCGATGAGAATTCTGTTTTTCATATCGCCTCCTCAGTTGTTACCCCGATTGAGTTTGTCGGGAACGTTGGTGCCGTCATCGGCGTACGAGAGCGTGATCGTGGCGCCATTGCGGAGCATCGAGTCATCGAAGGTGATGGCGGCGACTTCCGACAGATCGCCGTTCTCCACGGCCGTTCGCAGATCGACGCCGCCGACGGAAATCGTCGCGCCCTGCGCGCGCACCGGAAATGGTCCGCCGGTGATGCTGATGCGCCACGCCTTCTGCGCGTTGATCGTCTGTCCATCGACGATCACCGGCGCAGTGAGCGTCAGCTCTTCGAGGTGATAGCTCTTGACTCCAAATTGACCGACGGGGTTCGTATTGGATCCTTTGCCGATGGTCTGGCCCGGCATGTTCATCAGATCCTCGAGCGTCAGAAAGCTCTGACCATAAGCGACCACTACCGACAGGATGACCGTGATGAGAGTCATTCGTGCGACGCGCATAAAGACGCCTCCTTCTTTCTTGAGGTCCGCAACTATAGCAATGTGGAGCGCCTCCGGAGCGTTACATCTGAGCTATCATTCGCACCCGTGACAACGTTCCCCGGCGTCGATTACATGGATATCGATTCGCTCTTCTCCGAAGAAGAGCTGATGGTCCGCCAGACCGTGCGCGACTTCGTCGATGACGAAGTTCTCCCCATCATCGAAGAAGCGAATCGCGAAGAGAAGTTTCCCAAAGAGCTCATTCCGAAAATGGCCGAGATGGGACTCTTCGGCGCTACGATCAGCGATTACGGGCTGCCGGGACTCAACAATGTCGCGTACGGCCTGATCATGCAGGAGCTCGAGCGCGGCGACTCCGGCCTGCGCTCGTTCGCGTCGGTGCAATCGGGGCTGGTCATGTTCCCGATCTACAGCTACGGCTCGAAACAGCAGAAGGACCACTGGATCCCGAAACTCGCCTCAGGCAAGGCGATTGGCTGCTTCGGTCTGACGGAGCCCGATTTCGGATCGAATCCTGGCGGCATGCGCACCTATGCACGACGCGATGGCGACAAATGGGTGCTCAATGGCGCCAAGGCGTGGATCACGAATGGCTCGATCGCCGATGTTGCGGTCGTGTGGGCGAAGGCGGAAGGAACCGTGCGCGGGTTCCTCGTCGAGAAGGAAACGCCCGGCTTCAGCACTGCGTACCACATGGGCAAGTTCTCACTGCGGGCGTCAGTGACCTCGCAACTCTTCTTCGAAGACTGTCGCATTCCCGCGGACAACGTCCTTCCGGAGACGAACGGACTCAAGTATCCGCTCTCCTGCCTCACGCAGGCGCGTTACGGAATCGCCTGGGGCGGAATCGGCGCGGCGATGGCTGTCTACAACACGGCGCTGCAGTATTCGAAGTCGCGCATCCAGTTCGGGGGACAACCGATCGCCGCGCATCAACTCGTGCAGAACAAGCTGGCCTGGATGATCACCGAGATCACCAAAGGTCAGCTCCTGGCGCTGCAGATGGGACGCCTGAAAGATCAGGGGAAGCTCAAGCCGCAGCACGTGTCGATGGGCAAGATGAACAACGTCCACATCGCCCTCGAATGTGCCCGCATGGCCCGCGACATCCTCGGCGCCAACGGCATCAGCGACGAGTATCCGGTCATCCGCCACATGCTCAACCTCGAGTCGGTGAAGACCTACGAAGGGACACACGACATCCATAACCTGATCATCGGCGAAGCGGTCACCGGCATCCCCGCGTACAACCCACCGATGTCGGCACAGGCGGAGAAGGAAGCGACCGAGCGTCGCGAGCGCGAAGCAGCGAAGAAATAGACTTGGAGAGCGGCGGCTCGCCGCCGCCTTTCAGTCAAGGCTCATCGAGCCGGTAGACAGTGAACGTCTCGAATCGGTCGACGATCGCCCACCTCCCACGGAAGCGCTGCTGCAAGCCTTCGAAATCGATCTCGCCATCGCCGACGACGGCGTACCACGGCAACCCGGCGTCTCCGGCATAGGCTCGGAGCAGTTGAAATCGCTCATCGTTCAACTGGTCATAACGAACGATGGACCGATTCGCATAATAGAGAAAGGGCCCACTGAGCACTCCCGAAAC
>DASXRT010000061.1:0-12941 GCA_036506455.1 Thermoanaerobaculia bacterium | reverse complement strand
ACGACCTAATACCTCTATCACCCGCGCAACATCACTCTCATCGTTATAAAAATGCGGCGCGAAGCGCAGCATCCCCTCGCGCGGTGCGCAGACGATACCGTTTTCCTCGAGCAGACGGTGCAACCGCAGCAGCGTGTTCGTCTCTACAACTGGTGGAATCGCGGCGACGATGCCGGAGCGGATCGGCCGCGACGTTCCGAGGCGGTAGCCGATGCGCTCGAGCCCGTCGGCGAGCAGCGTGGCGATGCGCTTCACTTCTGCCGAGATCTCGTTGATGCCGAACTCCTGCAGCAGCTCGATCGCCGCGCGGACGCCGTAAATCCCGTTCGTGTTCAACGAGCCGGCCTCGAAGCGACGGGAGTCGGGAAGGAGATCGGTCGAGCAGTTGATGAACTTTCCGCGCCGCTCGATGTTCGACCAGCCGTTCTCGAGCACCTCGAGCTTGTCGCGATGCTCCGCCGCGACATAAAACGTCGCGGCCCCTTCCGGTCCGCAAAGCCATTTGTGCGCGTCGGCGGCGAGAAAGGCGATCTTCGATCGACGAACGTCGATCGGGAGCGCGCCAAGGCCCTGAATGGCGTCGACGCAGAAGAGCACGCCGCGGCGCGAGCACAGCTCGCCAATCGCATCGAGATCGGCGGTGAATCCGTTGTGAAAGGCGACGAACGAGACCGTGACGATGCGCGTGTTCGCGTCGATCAGCTCCGCGACGTCGTCGACCGTGTACCCGCCGTCGTGACTCTCCACGACGCGCAGCTCGACACCGCGCCGAGCGAGGTTCTTCCACGGTGCGAAGTTCGAGGGGAACTCGAGGTCCGTCGTAATGACATTGTTGCCGTGTTGCCAGCGAAATCCCTCGGCGACGAAGGACAGGCCTTCCGAGGTGTTCTTGAGAATCGCGATCTCATCGGGCCCGGCGTTGATCAGACTGGCGGCGGCCTGCCGCATCAGTTCGTATTCGTGGTACCACTCGCGCCAGTGCAGCGCGCCGAACTCACGCTGATCGCGCGCGTGCCGCTCCATCGCCTCGTACGCGCGCGACGAAAGCGGCCCGACCGCAGCGTGGTTCATGTAGACCACGTTGCGCGTCACGGGAAAGAGCTCGCGAACCTTCGGCTTGTTCACACGTACATTATCGAAGGATGAATCGGGGAATGCTCCTCGCCGTCGTGAGTGCCGTCTGGGTCGGGTCGGAGATCGTCCTGGGCATCGTGCGCCATTCGCGAAGTGGGGAGTCGGTACGCCGCGACCGCTTCTCGATCGCTGTCCTCTGGATCTGTATCGCCGGAGCGGCGACCGGCGGCTCGATGCTGCGGGCAGTTCGCGCCGCGAAGATGCCTGGAGGAGCCACCACCTTTTTCATCGGCATCGCGCTGATCATGATCGGCATCGCGATCCGATGGACAGCGATCTTCACGCTTCGTCGCTACTTCACCGTCGACGTCTCGATCCGCACCGACCATCAGGTCATTCAACACGGCATCTACCGCGTGATTCGTCATCCGGCCTACGCGGGCTCGCTGGTTTCTTTCATCGGACTGGGCATCGCCTTCATGAACTGGATCAGCCTGGCGGTCATGGTCCTGGGAACGCTGATCGGCTTCTCATACCGCATTTCGATCGAAGAGCGCGAGCTCATCGCTGCCCTGGGCGATGACTATCGCCGTTATGCAGCGCGAACCAAGCGGCTGATCCCCGGAGTATTTTGAAGTCGCTTTACGGCTGACCGCAAGTTTCATTCGGTGGTGAGCGCGAGCTCGTTCAGGGAGCAGATTCGTTGGATCGATGACGATCTCTAATATTCATCGAGTTGCGCGATGTACCCCTCGTAGTTGCGCCGCATCTCGTCGAGCGAGTCGCCGCCGAATTTCTCGCGCATCGCATCGGCGAGGGCAATGGCCAGCATTGCTTCACAGACAACGCCGCACGCGGCGATCGCCGTGACGTCGCTGCGCTCCCATTGCGAGCGATGCTCCTGGCGCGTCTCGATATCGACTGAGGGCAGCCCGCGGCGGATCGTCGAGATCGGCTTCATGAACGCGCGGATGACGACATCCTGACCGTTCGTCACGCCACCTTCGAGTCCGCCGGCGCGATTCGTCCGGCGGTGATACCGTTGGCGATCGTCGAAGTAGATCGCATCGTGCACTTCGGATCCGACTCGGCGAGACGCGGCGATGCCGTCGCCGATCGCGAGCGCCTTCACCGCGTGAACCGACAGAATCATTTGCGCAATCCGTCCATCGAGCTTCTCGTTCCACTGAACATAGCTGCCGAGACCGACCGGCACCCCGTGCGCCGCAGCCACAATCGTTCCGCCGAGGGTCTCGCCGGCGTCCTTGGCGGAGTCGACGGCGGCCATCATCGCCGCTTCATCTTCGCGGTTGATCGCGCGCAGCGGCGACTCCTCATCGACGGACTGGAGATCCTTCCACGTCACTTCCGCTTCGGGATCGCCCGCTGAACCGACCGCAAGAACGCCCGACCGAATCTGGATGTCGAACGCGCGGAGCAGCGCTTTGGCGATGGCGCCGGCGGCGACGCGCGACGCGGTCTCGCGCGCGGAGGCGCGTTCGAGGATGTCGCGCAGATCGTGACGGTTGTACTTCATCCCGCCGGCGAGATCGGCATGCCCCGGTCGCGGGGCGTGCACGCGCCGCTTCTCCGCCTCGGCGGTGTTGACGTTCCACGGGTCCATCGCTCCATTCCAGTTCTCAAAGTCCGTATTGCGGATGACGATCGCCACAGGCGACCCGAGCGTCTCGCCGCCGCGGATCCCGCCGGCGATCTGCACTTCATCGTGCTCGATCTTCATCCGCCCGCCCCGCCCGTATCCGTGCTGCCTGCGCGCGAGATCGCTGTTGATGCGCTCGCGATCGAGCCGCACCCCCGCCGGCATGCCGGTGACGATGATCGTGAGCTGCGGGCCGTGAGACTCGCCGGCGGTTTGAAAGAAGAAGTGGGCCATCGCGCTAACTCTATCCTGAGGCTGAGCGCAGCGAAGCCGAAGGATCTCCGGTGCACTGACGCTTCAGTCGACTTGGAGGAGGTCCGTCCAAGTCAGACTGAGATCGAGCCAGTTGGAGTTCTTCGCCTGGATGAGGACAACTTTTCTCTTTCGTAACCACCCTTTGATCTCTTTTTCGCGTTTCGCCGTGAAACCGTTCGGGTACAACTTCAGTTTGTGCTGTTCGACGCGTTTGGGAAGATCAATGCACGCGCCGACATAAAGTCGATGACTTTTGTTGCTCATCATGTAAACGTATGCGCCGCGCATGTGGTCATGAGTCTCGCGGTGTGACCGGAGATGCTTCGCTGCGCTCAGCATAGACTGGTGAACTAAACACATGTATCCCACCCTGATCAGAATCGGCTCGTTCGAGATCACCACGTTCGGGCTGATGATGTTCCTCGCCTTCATCGTCGGCGGCTGGGTGCTCGCGCGACAGTTGCGGCGGTATGGCATCGACGACGACGTCGCCTCGTCGATCGTCATGGCCGGGGCCGTCGGCGGAATCGCCGGCGCGAAGATCTACTACGCGATCCTCTTTCGCGACTGGCACCTGCTCTTCGAACGCGCCGGTCTGGTCTGGTACGGCGGCTTCATCGGCGGAGCAGCGGCGGCCGCGTGGGTCATCATTCGGCGACGCGTCGACTTTCTCGCCACCATCGACGCCTGCGCTCCCGCGCTGTCGATCGGCTACTGCCTCGGTCGCATCGGTTGTTTCCTCGTCGGCGATGATTATGGCGCGCCGACAAATTCCTGGGTGGGCATCGCTTTTCCAAAAGGATCGCCGCCGACGACGGCAGAGGAACTGCGCCGGTTCGGCGTGCACGTCGATCCCTCGATTCCGTCAGATCAGGTCCTGCGCGTTCATCCGACGCAGCTCTACGAATCCGCTGCGGCGCTGGTGATGTTCGTGATTCTCTGGCGCTTCAACTCGCGGCCGCACGCGCGCGGGCGCACGTTCGGCCTCTTTCTCATCCTTCTTGGGATCGAGCGATTTCTCGTCGAGATCGTTCGGGCAAAGGACGACCGATTCCTCGGTCCTTTTACGATCGCGCAGCTCTTCAGTGTGATCGCGGTCTTCGTCGGCGCGGCACTGACCGCGCGAGCTAGGCGGTTTTCTCCAGAGCCGCTTTCTGATCTGAGATGAAGCGGAAGACCTCGACCTTCCCCGCGGCGTCGAGATGCTGCGAGACCTCGAAGAGCTGAACGGAAAGGAGCGTGTTCAGACCCTCGTCGAGGACCGTCTTGCGCCGCTCGAGCGGAAGCTCGGAGATGTTGGCGATGAGCATGTTCTCGTCGAAGCGCCCATCCTGATCGAAGAACACGCCCATCCAGAGCTCATCGGTCTCCGCATTCTGCAGCGTGGACATGAAGATGTCGCGCGCCGGCTCCTCGCCAACCGTCTTGTTCAACGCTTTGAAGAGACGGCCGAACATGCCGTTGTACGCGGAGATGATCTTCAGCAACTCCGGAGAATCTTCGACGTCGAGGAATACCGGCTTGAACGACTTGTCCTCCGGCGCCTCTTCGATCAGACGCGCGGACAGGAGCTGGAAGACGATGCGCGTGACTTCGAACTCGGTCAGCTCCGACTTTCGGATGAGATCGCGCACGCTCAGGTTGCCGTCGATCATGTTGTAGATCTCGACCTCCGCCTCGTTCATGTCGAGCTCCTGGAAATCAGGGACGTCGCCCGGCACTTTGACGAACACCGCGTCCGGCGAAGGGATCTTCTCGCGGATGCGCGCGGTCTCGTCGATGCGCCGGACGCCCTCCATGATGACTGTCGAAGCATTGAGCTGCAGCACGATCCGCTCCGACGACAACTCCTCGGTGCTCTCGTAAAAGGCAAAGGTTCCCTCGTTCCAGTGGAAGAGCGAGTAGATGATCTCCAGCGCCTGATTCTTCACGCCCCACCAGAGATCCTTCGGCGAGATCGCTCCCATCTGCACGAGGATCTTTCCGTGACGCATCGTCGGGGTGATCTTCCTGCGGGACTCGTCGTACTGCTGCGGCGTGATCTTGCCGTTCTGCAGCAGAAAGAGGCCGAGGGAGTGCTCGGGGGAGTTGGATTGGGCGAAGACGATCTCGCCGTCTTTCCAGATCATCGTGCGCTCGAGCTGCTGGTGCCGCAGAGCGAGCTTTCCGCTGCCGCGGATCATGGAGACGAAGCTCAGCACATCCGGCAGTTGGATGCGCGAAAGATCGCCTTCGAGAGCGGGTTTCGGGGGCATGGGACGAAGAAAGAATACACGGTTACCGGTCGCCGGTTACCGGTTGCCTGGCGCATCGCGGCACGAGGTCGTGCAACAAGGCAATCACGCGCTCGAGCTCCTCTTCTTTCGTAAAACGGCTCATCGAGAATCTCACGGTGCTCTTGGCCTCCTCGGGGGAGAGACCCATGGCGAGAAGGACGGCACTCGGCTCGACACGGCCGGAGGAGCACGCCGATCCCGTCGACACTGCGACACCATTCAGATCGAGCGCGATGACCAGCCCCTCGGCATCGACGCCGGCGAAGGTCGCACTCGTAGTGGTCGGAACGCGCGGGGCCGCCGCGCCGTTGATCGCGACGTCGAAGGACGAGCGCAAATCGATCTCGAAACGATCGCGGAGAGCGGCAATGCGCGGCCGCCATGATCCGTCAGCAGCGATCGCCGCGGCCGCACCGAACGCCGCGGCCAGCGGAACATTCTCGGTTCCAGCGCGGCGCCGCCGCTCCTGCGCACCACCCAAGATGTGCGATCTCAGAGTCAGGCCGCGACGGACGTACAGGGCGCCGATTCCCTTCGCCGCATGCATCTTGTGCGCGGAGATCGAGAGCGTGTCACAGTCGAGCGCAATCACGTCGACATCGATCTTTCCGGCGGCCTGCACGGCGTCGCAGTGAAAGTGCAGGCCGCGCTCACGACAGGCGCGCGCGATGCCGGCGACCGGCTGAATCACGCCGGTCTCGTTGTTCGCCAGCATCACCGTGACGAGGCGCGTGTCGGGCTCGATCGCATCGATCACGGAAGAAGCCGTGACTCCGCCGCTGCGCGGCGGCGCCACCCGCGTCACCCGGTTCCCTCGCCTCTCCAGTTCCGCGACAGCTTCAGCCACTGATGGATGTTCGATCGACGTTGTGACAATGTGATGACGACCGTCATGCGGCACAGCGCCGAAAATCGCAGCGTTGTTAGACTCGGTGCCGCCGCTGGTGAAGACGATGTCCCGCGCGGTGGCGCCGAGGAGACGCGCCACCGACTCGCGCGCGTCCTCGATCACCTGCCGCGCTCTCTGGCCTTCTTTATGAACACTGGAAGCGTTACCGTAGACCTCGCGCAGCGACTCCTGAAGGACGTGAAGGACGTCCGAATGGATCGCGGTGCTAGCGTTGTTGTCCAGGTAGATACGTTGCATCAAATTTGCCCCGGAAGGATCCCCATGAAGAGAAGCGCGTTCGCCGCTGTCTTCGCCATTCTGTTCGGTGTCAGCAACATTGTCGCTCAAAGCAGCAATCCACCGGCCTCCAGCGATCCCACGAAGGAGAAGCCCGCGCAGCAGGATCCGGGCACGCGCAAGCTCTCCCGCCGCGAGCGCAAGGATCGAATGGCCAAACTGCCGGAGAAGTACCGGCAGTTCCTCGAGGACGTCGAGCCGATCATCCTCCCGAACGAGGTCGACACGTTTCTGATCCTCGAGACCGACGCGCAGCGAGACATCTACATCAACGACTTCTGGAAGCGCCGCGACGCCGCGCAGGGAACGACCAATCACGCCTTCCGGGATCTCTATTACGAACGGCTGGAGAACGCGCGGTCCGCATACAAGCAGGTCTCATCCGACCGCGCCCGCACGTATCTGCTTTACGGCGAGCCGATGGAAGTCCTGAAGATCGACTGCGACAGGCTGCTGCAGCCGATCGAGATCTGGCACTACTTCTACATTCCCAGCATCAGCCACCACGTGCGACTCCTCTTTTACATCCCGCGCTTCGGCAACGACTACAAGCTGTTTCGCCCGATGGGTGACAACATCACGGATCTGTCCGAGCTCATCTCACAGGACGCGATGGGAAGCGCCATGAACGCCGACGCCGCGGTCCAGAAAGTGTTCTTTCAATCGGAAATGCCGGGATCGTTCCTGAGCAAGATCGAGGTGCAGTGCAAGAACGGTGACGAAATCCTGCGCGCCATCAGCGCAAGCCAGCAGAACCGGACGCTGCTCCTGAATGTCTTCGATCCGCCGAAGGTCAACGACGAGGACGTCAAGAGAATCCTGCGATCGGTTGTGATCGCGACGCCGAACGCGCCGAAGCTCGCCGCCGACTTCGCCGTGAAGTTTCCGGCGAAGCAGGGAGCGAAGACCGATGCGGAGATCACCGTCCTCGTTCCGCGATCGCAGGTTCAATTGAAGGATGTCGGCGGCGTCAAGCTGTACAGCCTCGACGTCACCGGCGAAGTTCTTCGCGAAGGTCAGCTCTACGAGAACTATCGATACCGTTACGACTTTCCCGCGGATGTGAAAGACGAGAAGCTGCCGGTGGTCATCGATCGCTTCCTGCGCCCCGCGGACTACCAGTCGCGGATCAAGGTGACGGACATCAACTCCGGCGCCGAAGCGATCCTCGAGAACGCCGTCACGGTGCCGGAGTTGTTCGACACGCCCGAGCAGCAGAGGGCGAAGGAAGCCGGCGAGAAAACCGTCGCGCAGCTCAAGGAAGACGTGCAGTCGAACGAGACCAGGCTGCGGATCGTGCCGTTCGCTGACGAGCTGCTGAGCGGCATCCAGAAGATCGAGACGCTCGCCGTCGGCGACAACATCAAAGCGGTCGAGTTCTACCTCGACGGCAAGAAGGTGGCCATCAAGCGGCAGCCGCCGTTCACACTCGACCTCGATTTCGGCAACGTGCCGCAAGTGCACAAGGTCCGAGTGGTGGGGCTCGACGAAAAAGGTACTCAGGTTGCCGGCGACGACGTGGCCGTGAACACCGGCAACGATCCCTTCCGCGTCCGCATCGTGTCGCCGCGAATCGGCAATGTGAAGGGACGCACGCGCGTCGAGATCGCAGTGAAGGTTCCAGAGGGAAAGAACATCGGAGACGTGAAGCTCTATCTCAACGAGACACCGATGGCCACGCTTTACGACGCACCCTACGTATCGACGGTGAACGTTCCGGACACGAAGAGCGTCGGATATCTCCGCGCCGTGGCCACGCTGAAAGATGATCCGACGCCGCCGGTCGAAGACGTCGTGATGATCAACACGCCGGCGTACATGGAGACCGTCGACGTTCACCTGATCGAGCTGCCGACGACCGTTCTCGTCAGCGGTCATCCCAAGACGGATCTCGCCGAGGCGTCATTCAAGGTCTTCGACGAAGGCAAGCCGGTGAAGATCTCGAAGTTCGAGTACGTAAAGAATCTCCCGTTGTCGATCGGTCTGACGATCGACACGTCCGGGTCGATGCAGCCACGCATGGCGGAGGCGCAGAAAGCGGGTGCACAGTTCTTCCAGCACGTGTTGAAGGCGGGCGACAAGGCGTTCGTCGTCAGCTTCGACACGCAGCCGCAGCTCATTCAGAAATGGTCGCCGCGGCTTTCGGATCTGAACGCCGGCCTGGCCAAGCTGCGCGCCGAGGAGTACACGGCGCTTTACGATGCGGTCGTCTTCTCGCTCTACAACTTTCTGGGCGTGAAAGGACAGAAGGCTTTAGTGCTCATCACCGACGGCAAGGACACGGCGTCGAAATTCTCCTTCGACCAGGCCCTCGAGTATTCGCGTCGCGCGGCGGTGCCGATCTATGGCATCGGCATCGGAATCAAATCGAGCGAGATCGATGTGCGTTACAAGTTCGGGAAGTTCTGTACCGAGACCGGAGGGAATGTGTACTACATCGATCGCGCCGACGAGCTCGGGCGCATCTACACCGACATTCAGAACGAGCTCCGCTCTCAATACGTCCTCGGCTTCTATCCGCCCGAGGGTGTGAAGGCGGGCAGCAAGTGGCGTGAGGTGACCGTTCAGGTCAGCGAGGGAAAGGCGAAGACGATCCGGGGGTATTACCCGTAATCTGGAGTGCGGCGGCCATGCCGCCGCTCTGGGAAAACTAGAGAACACCCTCTCGCGAATGATCTCGGATCGTCGATTGTGCGACGAATTACCGATGGTGCTCGGCGTCGTGGTTCTCAAAGAACGCGAGTAGCGCGTTGATCGCGCTGTTTCCGCTTTACGCCTTGATCGTGTGAAGGTTGTCGATGATTTCTGAGGAGAGCGGCGGCATGGCCGCCGCACTCCAGATCATTTCACCGGGTTTCCGTCCGCGTCCACGAATCGGATTTCGCCGAGGTTCAGCTCGCGGACGCCGCTCTCGATCTTGGAGCGGTCGCCGACGATGACCCACACCAGATTCTGCGGCTTCACGACTTCCGTCGCCGCGGCGTTCGTGTCGGTCAAAGTCATCGACTTCACTCTGCCGGCGTACGTGTCGTAGTAGTCGGACGCGAGGTGATACTGCACGAGATCACGAATCGCGGCGGTCACCAGATTCGCCGTCTCCCACTGCCCCGGAAGTCTCAGCGACAAGCGAGCTTTGGCGTTGGCCAACTCATCGGCGGTGACGACGCGGTCCTTCGTGATGTCGTGCAGCTCTTTCGCCACCTCGACGATCGACTCCTTCGTCTTATCGGTCTGCACCGGAGCATAGGCAATGAACATCCGCTGTCCGCGCGCGTTCGGCAGGACGCTGCCCGACCCGTAGGACCAATGCTTGTCCTCGCGAAGATTCATGTTGAGCCGCGAGACGAACGCGCCGCCGAGAACAGTGTTCATCGTGGTGATGGCGACATCCTGCGGCGCCGACTTCGGAGGGGCGACAACGCCGGCGATGATGAGCGACTGCAACGCGCCCGGCTTGTCGATCATGTAGACGACAGGCTTGTCGTTGATCGCCACGGTGCTGACGTTCTTCTTCGGCACGCCGCCCGACTTCCATGAAGCGAAAAGCGACTCGAGCTTCGGCTGGATCTCGGCGAGAGTGGTGTCGCCGACGACGACCAGCGTCGCGTTATTCGGCTTGAACCAGGTCTCGTGGAACTTCACCAGATCGTCGCGCGTGATCTTCGCCACCGACTGCTCGGTGCCGGTGCCGGTAAACGGATTTCCATAGGCGTGTCCTGAGCCATAGATGAATCGCGGCATCACGCGCAACGCCATGCTGAATGGAGACGTCTTCTCCCGCTGGATCGTCGCGATCTGCAGTTTCTGCAGCCGCGCGAAGTCAGCCTGCCGAAAGGCAGGATTCAGGATCACTTCGGAGTAGAGCTTGAGAGCAGGATCGAGCTCCGTTTTCAGCGCGGACAGGTTGACGAACGAGCTGTCGACGGTCGAGCCGGTCGTGAGATCGGCGCCGAGACGCGCCAGCTCCGTGCTGATCTGCAGTGCATCCTTCGTCGCCGTTCCCTCGTCGAGCATGTCCAGCGCGAGTGCTGCCGTTCCCGGCGACGTAAACTGGTCGCTCGCATAGCCGGCGTCGACAATCAGGCTGAAGTTAACCGTTGGGACCGCGTGACGCTCGGCGACGATGAGATCCATTCCGTTCGCGAGTTTCGCACGCTTGTACTCCGTGAATTTCGGCGCTGCGGCTTCACCAGGGGTCGGCATCTTCTTGCGATCAGCCGCCTGCGCGCTCGGCGCGTACTTCGGAAACGGCATGATCGTCAACGTGTAGTCGCCGTCGCTCAGCCACTCTTTGCAGGAGCGCTCGAGATCAGCGGCCGTCGCGTTGGTGACCCAATTCACGATCTTCTTGTATGCATCGGGACTTCCAGAGTAAACCTGCGAGCGCGCCAGGATGTCGGACTTGCCGCCGGATCCACCGATGCGCTCCGCGCCGCGAACGAATCGTGCCATCCACTGCGTGCGAACCCGATTGAGCTCATCGTCGGTCGGACCATCCTTGAGAAGCTTCGTCACTTCTTCGTCGACAGCGTTCTCGACTTTGCCGATGTCCTGACCGGCCTTGCCTGTCGCCTCGATGATGAACAGACTGCCGACCTCGCGCGAGTCGATGAACGCGCCGACGGTCGTCGCCGTCTGATCGTCATAGACGAGCCGCTTGTAGAGACGCGAGGCCTTGTCACCGACAAGGACATCAGACAGCAGATCGAGATATGTCGCATCTGCGGTTCCGGTGCGTGGGATGTTCCACACCTTGTACACGCGCGGCTGCGGCACATGATCCTGCGCGGTCTGGCGCTGTGAGCCCGTTCGCTTGGCCGTCCACGCCTCGAAGTGCGCGCCAGGCGGGCCGGGAGGGATGTCGCCGAAGTACTTCTCGACCTTTTGCTTCGCCACCTCCGGCGTGATGTCGCCGGCGATGACCACCACCGCGTTCGACGGACCGTAGTACGTCTTGAACCATTCCTTCACGTCGTCGAGCGACGCGGCATTGAGATCTTCCATCGAACCGATCACTGTGTGCGCGTACGGATGTCCGGCGGGATACACCGCTTTCGTGATCAGCTCTTCGCTGATCGCGTATGGCTCGTTCTCTCCCTGCCGCTTCTCGTTCTGCACGACGCCGCGCTGCTCATCGAGCCTCGCCTTGTCGATGGCGCCGAGGAGATGACCCATGCGGTCGGATTCGAGCCAGAGGATGAGGTCGAGCGCCGGCGTGGGCACATTCTGGAAGTAATTCGTCCTGTCCTCATTGGTCGTGCCGTTGAGATCCGTCGCGCCGATTTTCTCCACCGCCTTGAAATAGTCGGTATTGAAATTCTCGCTGCCGTTGAACATCAGATGCTCGAAGAGGTGAGCGAATCCGGTCTTCCCCTCTTTCTCGTTCTTCGAGCCGACGTGGTACCAGATGTTGACGGCGACGATCGGCGCTTTGTGATCCTCGTGGACGATCAGCGTCAGGCCGTTGTTGAGTGTGTATTTTTGATACGGGATATCGATCTGCGGCGCGTTCGCAGCGAACGCCACGGTGGAAATGAACAGGCAGATCAGCAGCGTAAAACACAACCGTATTGGTTGCATGGATCCTCCTTGGTGAGGCGAGATACGGTTTGCGGCGGGAAAAGATACATCAGGTCGTCGGTCGTGTGTCGTCGGTCGTGGGGACCTTATTGCCTAAAACGCCCCCACGACCGACGACCTACGACCCACCACCCATCTTCCGCGCTTGCGCCGCCCGCTCGCGTTCCGCTGCACGCTCGGCGCGGCGCTGGTTCGCCTCATCCTTGAGGCGTTGACCGATCGCCGACCCTGTCGTCGTGGTGGCCAGCCCGCCCTCGGCGGTCTCGCGCAGTCCGCGAGGAAGGGCGCGACCGATGCGCACCATCGCCTCGACGATCTCATCCATCGGAATCACCGACTCGACTCCCGCGAGCGCGAGCTGCGCGGCGGTGAGTCCGTGTACAGCGAAGAGCGCGTTGCGTTTCACGCAAGGCACTTCGACGAGACCGCCCACCGGATCGCAGACGAGTCCCAGCGTGTTTTTCAGCGCCATGGCCGCCGCGTGAATGCTCTGCCGCGTGCTGCCGCCCATCATGTACGCGACGCCGGCTGCGCCCATCGAGGAAGCCACGCCGATCTCGTTCTGACAACCGCCCGCAGCGCCGGAGATGCTCGCCGAAAGCGCGATGATCGATCCGATGCCGCCGGCGACCACGAGCGCGCGAACGGTTTTCTCCAGGTCGATATGACGCTCTTCTTCGAGCGCGAGCAGCATGCCCGGAACCACTCCTCCGGCGCCGGCCGTCGGCGCGGCGACGATGACACCCATCCGTGAGTTTTCGCCCATGACCGCGAGAGCGTAGAGCTCCGCCTTGACCGTCAGCGGATCGAGGAATGTCTTTCCCGATTGAAACGCCTCGTTCAGCAGACGCGCCTCATTGCCGACGAGTTTGCCCATCGACAAACCGCCGCTCTTGCCGCGCTCGACACA